>DAOWFV010000018.1 GCA_030637805.1 Acidobacteriota bacterium
CCTGATGATCTCTGGCCGGTCCTTGGCGTGGGTCTCCCTGAGATACGGGAAGACGAGTCCACCCACTTCCCGGAAGTCCGAGAACGTGTTTTCCAGTTGTACGGGGTGCCCGCGGACAATCCGGGTGAAGTCGTAGCGAACGATCTGGCGAGACGCGACATTGACATAGTCGTAGCGGATCGCACCATCGTTGAGCGTCAGCTTGAGCTTGAAGGCCTCTCCGCCGGGAAGCGTCTCACGCCCGACGAGCTCGACCAAATGCCCCTTCTCGCGCCAGTCGACGAGAGAACCTTCGATGTCGCGCTGGTCGACCCCCGCCACCATGTCGGTTTCGGGCGTCGTCGCCTGGGGTTCGAACTGACCCTGCAGAGGTGCGACCTGCCAGCCGGTCTCGCCATCGTGCGCGAAGACGCTCGTCGTCCCCTGGGAGGAGAACTCGAGCCGGAAGAGACCGGGCCGCTTGATTTCGCGGACCACCCGCGCGACCCGTCCGCCACTGGCGGTCGCCGTCCCGGTGATTCGGATCGAATGCAGAGCCTGGAGCCGTTCCTTGCCCCCACGGGCGACGAGATTCGAGGTGACGATCTCGTCGACCGGCGAGGGTGAGGAGCACGCCGCGAAGAGCGCGCCGAGGAGCGGGAGTGCTTTCAAGTAACGCCTCATGAGTGCCTCCCGATTCATCGCCGCGGTTGCGCCGGAGAGGGCCAGTACGAAGGCCCGCCCCCCCAGCCCCAGTAGATCGGATCGCCGTACTGTGGCAAGCCGCCGCGCCGAAACTCCTCGCGCTCGGCCGCCTTCCGCTCCTTCTCCGCCTCCTGCTCGGCCTCGATGGACTTGATCGCGGCCTCGTTCGCCCGGCGATCCGCCTCCTCGCGGGTTCGCCGGTCTGCGAGGATCGCTTGCCGCTCGCCCGGGGTCATCCACTCGCCCTCGAACTCCACGTAGCCTTGGGCACGATAGCTCTCCTCCTCGGAGACCCATTTCCCGTCGACCTGAACCCGACCGAGCGCGCGGTTCGCTTCCTGGTCGTCCGGCAGGATCGCGATCACCTGTGAGTAGGCCTCCCACGCTTGGCTCGAGAGCGCTCCGCCCGTTGCCCACCGTGCCAGCTCCCGCCACGCCTCGACATCGCCGGCGGGAATGCTCTCGGCTCGCGTCCGATACTCCTGGAGTGGTGAGGTGCGCTTTTCGATGCGGTCGACACTCGACATCCGCGCCGTGATGGTCCCCCCGCCGATGTCGACTGTCACGGAGTCCTCCGTTTGCTCGACGATCTCGCCCGTGATCTGGCCGCCTCCCCGCAGGTAGACGTCGTCTGCGAAAAGGGGAACGGCCACCAGAGCAATGAGCACGATTCCTCGCTTCACTCCTGCCTCCCTCTTACCGGCCGTCACCGGCTTCCGGCGGGCACGCCACATCAGGGACAGGGTTTCCCATCGCCCCGACTGGACTGTACCACGGACCCGGACCTGCACCGGGAGACCAGGAAGGGCGATGCCGGGGGCCGTCGACGCTGATGAGGCGCCAGTAATTCAGAACACCAGGAAGAGTGAAACCGCCACCGAGACCGCCCACACCGCGATGATGGCCTGCCAGGCCAGGGGCGCGATCGGGTGAAGCTCGCGTCGGCAGCGCACGCGCGTCCGCCAGAGGATGATTCCTGCGGCGGCGGCGGCGAGCAGAATCACCGCCACGTCGGCCACGGTGAGCAGCGTTACGTTCTGGAGCAGTCGACCGGGCCAGGGCGCGTCTCGCGCGGCGCTCAGGTGAAGCGCGGCCAGAAGAGGGATATTCCCGAACTGGACAGCCATCAGAGGGCCCCACGCGAGCACGGCGAACGCTGCGGCCACCGGCGGGGCGGCGAAGGCGTTCTCGCCCCGTTTGGCAAGGAGATAGGGGAGGCGCGGGCCAAGAAGGAGCCCGATGAGGACCGCCCCGATGCCAGCCGCGGTGAGTATCTCTGGTCGCGCCACCAGGGCCGTATTCTGCGCCGCGAGGAACAACGGGGCCAACAGGAGCAACGCGAGGGCGAAAGCCGAGGGGTAGGCGCCGGACGGTCCCAGGCGCCATGCTCCCTGGAGCGGCGGGCGGAGGTACAGCCCGGTGGAGCCGTGCGGGCAGGATCGTAGGCAATCCCCGCACAGCTTGCAGTAGTGGGCTTCGCTGGTGTTGATGGGGTGGTGATAGACGGTGCAACCTGGGATTTCGTTTGCGCCCCTGAAGCACTCGTGAGTGGTGCAGGAGGAGGCGCAAAGCTTGCGGTCCGCCGCCAGCGACAGGGGCGCCGCGGGCGCCAGCACCACCGCCAGCCGGCCCAAAGGGCAGAGAAAACGGCACCACACCTCACGCTCGAAGAGTATGCAGAGGATGACCGACGACAGAATCAGGGCAATCAGGAGGAGTCCGGATCCGAGGGGAATCTCCGTCATGTGGAAGACCCACTCCACCCACAGGATCACGAAGAATCCGATCACCGGGAGCGCCGCCACGACCGCGCTGCCGAGCCACGCCGGCGGGGATCGTTCCCAGCGGAACAGGCTCTTGGCAATCCGACCGGCGGTGGACAAAGGACAGACGGTGCACCAGAGCGCCCCTCCAAGCAGGAAGAGGGCAAAGACCACCGGCTCCCAGACGCTCCAGACGAAGCCGTTGGCGAGCCGACCCGCAACGGTGGCGCCGGCGGCGATGCAGAGCCCGATCGCGACCAGGAACCCCGCCAAGGTGGCGGCGCGCACGAGGCGCAACCCGGGTCCTCCTACGAACCGCGCCACCAGAGGGGGCTGACCGAGAGCGTGACCGAACGGCTCGTCCTCCCCGAGGCCGCCGAAGATGTGGTCGGCGCGAATCTCGTCTCCCGCGCAGCATCGTGCCGCCAGCTCGACCACGTCCCGCAGCTCGTCCACGTTCCGCACCGGGCAACGCAAGGAGACCAGCGCGTGCTCGGCGCTGCGGCTGAGGCTGAGCTGCTCGGGATCGTCGAGCCCGGCCAGGAAGTGACGGGCGAGCGGCACGATGTCGCGCGGCCGCTCGCTGAGCCTGGGCAAGCTGATGACCTCGGGAAGCTCCTCCCGCAGAGCGCCGGTGATCTCCTCCGCGTAGTGTGAGTCGTCGAGGTCGTGGGCGGTCGCGATCACGCGCGTATCGGGAAAGTCGGGGCCTTCGTTGCACCTTTTTCCGCCCAGGTACCGCGCCAGATAATCCTGCTTCTCCGCGGCGAGGGCGCCGAGATTCCGCAGGATCAGGTCACCGCCGTGCGCCAGGTGGAGGGCGCCGAAGCAACCCGACGCGTCCCTGAAGTCGGGTTCGCCGGTGCAGTAACCGAAGAGCGCGGCATGGGCGCTGTCGGCCGGCAGCTCCTGACAATCCACCACGATCAGAGCCCGTTCCCCGTCTTCCGACGCCCGGTGCACGAGGCGGGCCGCCAGGGTCCGGCCGGTGCCGGGCTCGCCGGTGATCAGCACCGAATCGGGGCATTTCCCGAGCTCCTCGACCCGCCTCTTGACGGCGCGCATGCGGGCCGAAGCGACGACCATCGAAAGATCGTCACCCTCGACGCTGGCGAGGTCGGCGAACGCCTGTTCGCGCTTGTAAAGCCCCCACGCATCGTTCGTGGACCGGTGGAGGCTGTGGGCGAGGCGGGCAAGCATCTGCTCCCGCAACGGTTCACACTCCGCGAGAGCCGTGGGGAAGAGCTCCGCCGGGTAGCGCAGGAGGCGCACCGGTGTGAGTGTGGCGACATCGGCGGAGACGGGTGCATCGCGCAAGACCGACAGCTCGCCGAAGAGCTCGCCGGAGAAGAGGCGGCAGAGCTCCAGGTGGCGCCCGTCGGCGGCGCGGAGGCTGACCTCGAGCTCGCCCGCCAACACGACGAAGACTGCGGTCCCCGGCTCTCCCTTGCGGACGACGATCTCCCCGGCGGCCAGCTCGACCTCACTCCCGCCGCCGCGGAGATATTCGAGCGCCTCAGCGCCGAGCTTATTCGTCGTGGTTCCAGAATCGGTGGCCACTTCGAGAATTTCTCCTCTCAGCAGTCTACCCCGACGGGGCGGCAGGCGCCTGCAGGAACTCTTGCTGTTTGTCCGGGCTACAATTCGGCGGCGCCGCGCGCCCGGTACGCGGCGTGGGGAGGTCCGTGAGTCGACCGAACCTTGATTTTCAGGTCGCTACCGTGCGCTGCGAGCCCTCGGGGCGAGAGGTGCGGGTGGTCCTGGACACCAACCTGATGGACGCCGTGCTCCAGGTAGGGCTTCCCCTCGGCCAGTCCTGCGATGGCGTGGCGCTGTGTGGCTTCTGCCGCGTGCGGGTACTTGGGGGGTTGGATAACCTGAGCCTGGCCGGCGCCGAGGAACGCAAGGTGATGGCCGCTCAGCACGCGGACCCGGAAGAACGCCTCGCCTGTTGCGCCCGCATCAATGGCCCGGTGACGGTCACGACCGATTATTGGTGACGTACTTTTCTCTTAACCCCTTAACCCTTAACCAAAAAATCCCCGGCGAACAGCCGGGGACTTTATTGGCGTATGTGCCTTCTCTACTTGTTGAGCTTGTCGTTCTTCCAGTACTTGGTGCCGGCGATGTCGGCGTTGGCCATC
>DAOWFV010000136.1 GCA_030637805.1 Acidobacteriota bacterium
CCGGGGGTCGATTCGATCTCAAACGTCTGCGGAGCCTGCCATGTCATGAACATGGAGCTCTTTTTGGCATCGCCTCACGCCGAGGCCTTCAGCGCCATGGAGCTCGCAGCGTGCGAGGCGTGCCACGGCAACCACGAGGTCCTCCTGCCGAATGATGATTGGTTGGGGGTGGATGAGGAGAGCGTCTGCGGCCGGTGCCATGAACGCGATGACACGGGCGGCGAGGTTGCTCTGGCGCTCCGGGCTCTGATGGATCGAGGCGCCGGTGTCCTGCTCGACGCGCGTTCGAAGGTGGACGACGCCGAACGGGCGGGCATGCTGATGGAGGATTCGGCGGTGGCCCTCGAGGAGGCCTATCAGGAGCTGGTGACCGCCAGGACCCAGGTCCACCTCGTGTCCGTGGCGGCGGTCGAGGAGCACACCGCGGCGGCCCTGGAGGCAGCCGAGTCCGCGCTGGCGGACGCCGCCGAAGCTCGGGAGGAGATTCGCTTCCGGCGCAGCGGTCTGCTCATTGCCTTGGTTTTCATCCTTCTCGCGATCGTTGCCCTGGTGCTCAAAATCAGACAGCTAGAACGCTGAATTCTCAATTCTCAATTCTTAATCCTCAATTGTCAGTTGTTCCCCCGACCAGTCGGTAATTGGAAACAACTTAAAATTGAGGATTGAGAATTGAGAATTTGTGATTGTCACCTGATTCCTGCGAACGCGTCATAGAGTTCCCTGAAGCACAGCCTTAGGTTGCCGTCGTGGCGACGAAACAGTTCTTCAAGGATGGGGTCGAGACGATCGGCGTGCTCAGGCGTCAGCTCGCACACGAGGTCGGCGAGCAGCTCGGGCGAGGTTTGGCAGTCGACGAGCGTCGGGAGCCTTCCCGGTCGGTGGCTGGTGATTACCAGGCGCCTGGCGTTTCGGCATCTCCTCCGCAGCATGAGGCGGCCCGCCGCGCCGAGCAGGCCGGCGCAGTCCACCAACACCGAGTGCCGGCCGTCTACGGGGTGGGGGAGCCGCGCGGTGACTGTGCTCCATGGTCGCCGGCTGGTCCCTGAGAGCGGCACGAGCGCCACCTCGCCGTCGAGTCGCCGGGAGAGCTCCTCGAGGAGGGTCGTCTTGCCGCTGCCCTCGGGACCGACGACATCAGCCCGGCCGCCGAGAGCATCGAGCCGTTCGGCGAGATCCTCCGGCTTCGGTCCGGTTGGGCGGAAACCGAGTGCATCGATGCGGTGACTGGCGAACGGGTTGTCCGCCGGGCGGATCCGGAGTCTGGCGCGCCGGTCAAAAACCATCAGGTCTCCCCAGCTGGACCTCGATCGGCTGCGGGCCGATCACCAGATCGAGGCGCTCGCTCACTCCACCCGGGTTCACGACCAGTTCGAGCGCCCATGAAAGGGTGATCAGCTTGCCCGAGAACGAATAAGGGCCGTCGGATGCCTGAAGACGGAAGGACCGGTTGCCGTTCTGTCCGGGAACCGAGGTGCGGGAGGAGTCCACGATTTCGACGTCCCGGGTCCCTTTCCCGCTCGTGTACCAGAAGAGGCGGATTTCGAGGTCATCGGCGTCGGTGTCGAGCAACCAGGACACATCGCCTTCGATGATCTCACCGGGCCGGAACCAGGTGCGTCCTCCGTCGGTGCGGATCGTCAGCATGTCCGTCATCGGGCGGCCTCCGGCTTCAGCGGTAGGACGGCGATCGGGAACTCGTCGTCGACGTCGGGCCAGCGGTGAATCTCGCCCTCGACCTTGATCGACCAGACGATCTTGTTGTGCAACGCGGCGAAGCTGTGCATGGTGTCCTCGGGGAGGAAGACCTCGGCGACCCCCTTGCCGATCTCCCAATAGTTGACGGTGTCGATCAGGCCGAGGGTGGCGAAGACCTCGGTATCGGTGTGGGTGTCTGTGCCGCGTTGGTACGTCGCCTCCTCCTTCCCTTCGATGACGATGGTGAGGTGGTTGATCCGCGAGCTTCTGCCCGTGAACCGCCACTCGACCCGCAGGTCGTCACCGAGGCGGGGTTGCGCGGGAAGAAGCACCAAGTTCGGCCGTGGGTTGGCGAGGGCGAGCGCAAAGTAGAAGATGCCCACGGCGAGGCCCAAACCTACCAGGACGAACGGCACCGTGAATATCGTCAGAAACCAGTCAGGTCGCCCGCTCTGCCATCCTTTGATGACCTGCCACACTAACACGCTGACAATTCCGTTCCAGACGAGGGCGACCAGGACGATGCCGAAGAACTTGGCGGCCGGGGAGGTCGAAGATTCCAGCTCGACCGATTCGCCCCCGCTGGGCTCGGCGATCACCGCCGGATCCGCTGATCTTCGATTCTTACGGGCCACCTTGCGGCTGTGCGCCACCAGCGCTCCGCCGGCGAGGACGAAGATCAGCGGCAGCAGACCGAGAAGGTAGGTCGGCCGGAAACTCCGGTCGAGGACGGCTCGAGTGGGATCCTCGGGATCGACCCAGCACCTTCCTTCGGTCCCTGGAGGGTATTGATCGACGACTTCCTTCTTGCCGGCATACCCGCTCGAGCTGACGTCGAGGAAGCCATAGCGGTTGCTGCGCCAGGTGCGGCCCGAGTACTCGTACTCATAGAGGATGTCGATTTTGTAGGTGGTGCCGTCGTCGGAGGTGTGGGAGCGAACGGTTGAGGAGATCACGGTGCATGGAACCTCGGGCCAGGAGATTGCGCGCACGAGCCGGATCATGGGCAGCATGAAGACCGCGACGAACACGACAACGCCGACGACAACGAAGACGAGGCCCATTACCAGAAGCACCCGATGGCCCCCTTGTCCCCGGGCCCCCTGTGAGATCGAGACAGTCTCCTGATCCGCCTGCGCCCGGCCCGGACGCCAAATCACGAACAGCCCACCGCCGCCGATGACGACGAAGACGAGCGGAAGAAGGACCATCAACGCCGTCCACGGCACCGACCGCTCGAGCACGGCCCGCGACGGGTCGGCCGGATCGACGTAACACGTCGTTTCACTGTCCTGCTCGTAGCGCAGTGCGCGGCGTTGAGCCTTGCCGAAGTCGCTCTCGGTGTTCGCCCTGCGGGACACCCGGTCGCCGAGGTGCTCCTGACCGTCGACCGCGTATCGGTATCGCACCGAGGCCTCGAAGGGTTGTTCATCGTCACCGCTGTCCACGACCTCGCTCGACACGATCGTGCACGGGGTGGGGTCCCAACGCCAGGTCGCGACGTCGCGCACAGTCTCACCGATGAGCATGACGAGGAAAAACAACCCCATTCCGAGGAACAGCCCGAAGAAAACTGAACCGACGAGCTTGCCGAAGACAGACCGGCAGCCGGTTCCCTCGCTGTCACCGGACGAGATAGAAATTCGCACGGTCGACGTCCCGGTTCGATTCTACCCCGAGAGCCGAATTCTCAATTCTCAATTCCAACCCACCCACAAATGTGCGTGGGGCACCTGATCATTGAGAATTAAGAACTGAGAATTGAGAATTCTATTCAGCTGGTTTTTGCCAGGCCGTTTGAGGGTTTTTGCCGTGGTGTTGTAGGGAAGGCGCTGGACCTTCCGATTATCCTTCGTCGGCGTGCTCTACGCCCGTGCCCATGAGATCGGCCACGTGCTGGTCTACCAGGCTGTAATAGACCATTCGGCCATCACGGCGGGCCCGAACCAGGTCGCGGTCGCGGAGCAGGCGGAGCTGGTGGCTGACGGCGGAAACCGACAGCTCGGCGAGCACGGCAAGATCACAGACGCAGAGTTCTTTCGTAACCGTCAGCGCGTGCAGGATCTTGAGCCGAGTGGGATCGGACAGCGCTGAGAAGAGTCTGCTCAGCCGTTCGATGGTGTGGACCGGCAGCGCACGCTTCTGGACGAAGGCGACGGCCTCGGGATCAATCTCGTTGATCGTACAAGTTTCGTAGGTGGACTCGTTCTCATTCATGGGCGCATTCTCCCAGAATCCCGCTCCCCGGTCAATCAGGACACCTGGGTGGGGGATTCACGATGTTTAATTAGCGTCAGCCCTTCACGGCCTTGTGACCATAGAAAATCAATCCCGCCTCGCCATCCCAAGCCACCCGCCGGAACTCGAGCCTGACGGGCATGCCGATCTCCAGCTCCTCGGGGTCGGCGAGATCGCCGACCTGCATCATCACCTTGACGCCGTTCGTAAGCTCCACCAGGGCGATCGGTAGTGGGGACTGCTCGGTGTATCCAGCCGGGGGCACGCGGACCACCGTAAAGGTCACCACCTTTCCCTCGCGAGGGAGGGGGGTGGTCTCGAAGGTGCATCCCCCGCAGTCGGGACACACCACGCGAGGCGGGTAGAGAACCTTCTCGCACCCCTCGCAACGGGCGGCTTCGAGACGGTACCGTTGCGGAAACTCGCGCCAGGATCGCGCCGGAGAAATCATGACGCCACCTCCAGGATGTGCACGGTGGAGCTGCCGCCGGAACCGCCCATGTTCTGGGCCAGGCCGATTGTGGCTCCCTCCACCTGTCGCTGACCCGCCTCGCCCCAAAGCTGGGTCGCGATTTCGGCCACCTGCGCCACGCCGGTGGCCCCCACCGGGTGGCCCTTGGATTTGAGGCCGCCGGATGGGTTCACCGGAATCTTGCCGTGCAGCGAGGTGAGGCCCTTATCCACCGCCGACGCGCCGAATCCCGGATCGAAGAGCCCGATTGCCTCGGTGGTCATTATCTCGGCGATGGTGAAGCAGTCATGGACCTCGACCACGTGCAGTTCCTCGGGCTTCCTCCCGGCCATGGCGTAGGCTCTTTCGGCGGCCAGACGCACTCCATCGAGCTGCGAGAGGTCGTTGCGATTGGCGAGAGCCATGGTGTCGGTGGCGAGGCCAGAGCCGGTGATCTTCACCATCGGCCGCTCGCTCCCGAGCTCGCGCGCCCGTTCCACGGTCGTGATGACCAGAGCGGCTGCGCCGTCGGTGACCGGAGAGCAGTCGAGCAGGTGCAACGGGTCGGCGACCATCGTGGAGGCAAGCACGTCTTCGACGCTTACCTTGAGGTGGTACTGGGCGTGTGGGTTGAGCAGGCCGTTGGCGTGGTTCTTGACCGCAACCGCGGCAAGCTGCTCCGAGGTCGTGCCGTGACGCTGCATGTGTACTTGCGCCAACATCGCGTACAGACCGGGGAAGGTGATGCCGTGGAAACCTTCCCACTCCTGATCGGCGGCGGTGCCCAGGGCGAAAGTGGCATCGGCGCCGTCTACGTCCGTCATCTTCTCGACGCCGGTGACTAGCACCGTGTCGGAGAGCCCGCCTGCGACCTCGGCGAAAGCCATGCGCAGGGCGAGACCGCCGGACGCACAGGCTGACTCGACCCGCGCGGCCGGGACTCCGGCCATACCGAGCTCGTCGGCGAGCAGCGAGGCGAGGTGCTCCTGGCCGGCGAAGAGGCCCGGAGACATGCACCCGATGGTCACCATATCCACCGAATCAACGCCGGCGTCGGTCAGGGCGGCGAGGGCCGCCTCGGCCCACATGGTGCGCAGGGATTTTTCCCAGAGCTCGCCGAAATCGATCATTCCAATGCCTACGACAGCGACATCTCGCATTGCCACCCCCCTCACTCGGCCATGCGGATCTTGCCGCGGAGCTTGGCGTATGTACCGTAGTCCACGTAGATCTGGTTCTCGTCGAGTTGCTCGCGGGTCTTGGCGGCCCGGTCCCGAGCTACCTCAATCCGTTCCTTGACGCGAAAGACAAAGGAGTCAGAACCCGCTCCGGAGCCGAAGGACGTGAGCAGTACGAGATCCTCTGGCTGGGCGATGTCGAGAACCGCCGTGAAGCCGATGGGTGAGGCTCCGGAGTAGGTGTTACCGAGCCACGGCGACAGCCAGCCGGTCTCCAGCTGCTCCTGGGTGAAACCCAGTTTCTTGCCGACACGCATCGGGAACTTGCCGTTGGGCTGGTGGAAGATGGCGTGGGCGAATTCGCCGGGTTCGAGACCGGCCTTTTCCATGATGCCGCGAGCCGAGCTCATGGTGGTCCGGAAGTATGCCGGCTCGCCGGTGAACCGGCTGCCGTGACGCGGGTAGTGCATGTACTCGCGGCGCCAGAAGTCGGGGGTGTCGGTGGTCCAGGAGTAGGTGTCCACAACCTCGGCCAGGATACGATCCTCGTCGTTGCCGAAGATGAAGGCCGCTGCGCCGGCCGCCGCCGAGTACTCGAGGGCATCCCCGGGGGCGCCCTGCGAGGTGTCGGCGCCGATACCCACCGCGTACTTGACCTCGCCCGCCTTGACCAATGCCTGGGCGAGGAAGAGGCCCTCCGTGCCGGCCTTACAGGCGAACTCCAGGTCGGCGATGTGCAACGCCGGCGTCGCACCGATGGCCTCGGCGACGATGGTGCCCGACGGCTTCACCGCGTACGGGTGTGACTCGGAGCCGACGTAGAGAGCGCCGATCTCCTCCGGGTCCACACCGCCGGAGCGGGCGAGGGCGTTTCGGGTTGCCTCGACCGACATCGTGACCGTGTCCTCATCCGCCCCGGGGACCGATTTTTCGTGGAGCTGCAGCCCTTTGCGGTAGGACGGCGCGTCCGCTCCCCAGACCTTGGCAATTTCTTCGAGCTTGATGCGGCGTCTTGGAATGAAGGCGCCGTAGCCGACAATGCCTACGCTCATGGGTCCTCCAGGTGTTGAGATCGGGTCGCCTGTCGCGATATTCGCGCAGCCGAATAAGTCTACACAGGCGGAATAATAGTGTAAAGCCGGCCGCGGGCCGCTTCAGGTCTCAGGTCTCAGGTCACAGGTCTCAGGTCACAGGTTACAGGTCGCACTGAAATTTCGATTGAATTCCTGCAATGTCAACTGTTCTATTCCCTTTCTATACCTCTCATTCGTGACCTCCGCGCTTGCAAAAACCTGAAGCCTGAGACCTGTGACTTGCGACTTGCTATGACCGGAGACGGTAGAATCGGTCCCCAGTGGAGGTGCGGGATGAACCAGCGCGACATGAGGGGTGGTAACTACGCGGCGGAGCTGCAGTCTCCGGAAACCTATCGAGATCGCCGTCGACGGCTCGCGGAGCGAGTGGGCTCGGGCACTGTGGTGCTGTGGGGGGCGGGAGATGACCGGGGTTATGGAGACGTCGGTACCTTTCGACAGGGTTCGAGTTTCTTCTACCTCACGGGTGTCGAGCTCCCGAACGCAGTCGCGGTGCTACGCCCCGAGGAAGGAGGGGATCTCCTTTTCCTGCCGCCGCGCAACCCCAACATAGAGCGTTGGACGGGGCCAAAGTGGGGGCCGGGAGAGGAGGCGGCAGCTGCCTTCGGTTTCGACGAGGTGCTGTCTACGGAGGCAACGGAGACTGTGATTGATGCGCGCCGGCGGCCGGTGCCGGGACTCGAGGGGCGGCTCCATGGGTGGTTGGCCGAGCCCGGCGCCGTTCTGTGGACCGAGCTCCCGGCCGTTTCCAGCGGCGCCGAGCTTCCCCCAACACACCGTTTCGTGGCGAAGCTGCGCGACCGGCTGCCGACCTTTGAGGTTCGCGATCTGGGCGAGCACCTGACCGCCCTCCGTCTAGTCAAGGATGATGGGGAGATCGGACTCATGAGGAGGGCGATGGCTGCCACGATCGAGGGTCACCGTCGGGCCGCTCGGTCCGTGTCGCCGGGGGTCAGCGAGGGGGCGGTCGACGGAGCGGTCTACGCGGCCTTTCGAGAGTCCGGTGCGGAGGGTCTTTCCTTCCCCACTATCGTCGGTTCGGGCTACAACGCCACGACCCTCCACTACGATCAGAACGCCGGAACCTGCCGTGACGGTGAGCTGGTGGTGGTGGATATCGGGGCGCGCTACGGCTACTACTGCGGAGATCTGACCCGGAGCTATCCTGTGAACGGCCGTTTTTCGAAGCGTCAGCGCGAGATTTACGAGCTCGTGCTCGAGGCGCATGACCGCGCGGCAGAGGCCATCCGACCCGGCATCACGATGTCCGAGTTGCGTAAGATCGCGTTCGGCGTGATCGAGGGTTCGGACCTTCGCGATACGGAGGGCGAGCCGCTAGGGCAGTACTTCATCCATGGACTCGGCCACTTTCTCGGGCTCGACGCTCACGACCCGGGCGGTGACGAGGTAGTCCTTGAACCGGGGATGGTCATTACCAACGAGCCCGGCATCTACCTTCCCGAAGAGGAGCTTGGGGTACGCATCGAGAATGATTTCGTGGTCACCGCCGACGGCGGCGAAAACCTCTCCGCTGAGCTGCCGACGAGCATCAGTGACGTGGAAGAGATGATGCGCCAGGAGTGAAGCGCAGACCAGAGCATTAGGAATTCGGAATTCGGAATTAGGAATTAACGGCGCGGGGAGGCGACCGAGTGGCTCAAAGTGTTGTGCCCGCGCTGGGGCACTCTCGGGGCGCGCTCCGGCAGAAGGTCGCGACACCTTTCAGAAGCGCAAATCCGTAGCTTTGGAACACGCGACGATCTGGAGTACTCGTACCCTCCGGGCGCCAGTACCCCGCCGACGGTAGCGGTTTGTTGCCGCACCCGGCGAAATTGAGAATTGAGAATTGAGAATTGCAGATCGAGCTATCTCCGATTTGGGCAAGCGTCCTTAACTCAAAACTCAAAACTAAGAACTCAAAACTCCTCGCAGGGAGTCCTCCGCGAGGTTCCCGAGCTCCGACAGCGATATACTCCGGATAATGAATGGGCCTTCGGTCGGCAGCTCGCAGTTGAGATCGTGGTGTCTTGCCCTTGCGGCGGTCGTCGTGTGCGGACCCTGGCCTGGCTGGGACCCCGCGCCGGTGGCCGTGCTCGGCCTCTGTGGCGGACTTCTTTTTCTCGCACGCCCGCGCGGCCGGGGCTGGTTGCCGTGGGTGGCGGTGGGTGTCTCGGTCGTGGTGTTCGTGTGGCCAGCCGCCGATGACGCCCTTCCCGAGGAGCTGTCGGCCCAGCTCGACGGCCACTGCCGCGAGATGCTGGACGCGGCCGAGGAGATCGCGGCCAATCCGGTCGTGCTGCGTCTGCTCGGCGCCGCGGGGGAGGCCGTGGATCCCGCTCAGCCGTTTAGGGTCCTCGAGCGCGGCTCGCGAGGGGCCGCGGGCCGCACAACCTACCTCGCCGATGATCGCGGACAGGTCGTTGCGTGGGGTGGCGCCGAACGCGCCCTTCCATTCGGTGTCCGTCCTCTCGGTCAACGCCAGTGGGGGGTCGCCTGGTCTGCGGGAAGCGCCGATCTCTGGCTGCGGGAGCCGGTTTTGGTCGAGGGTCGGATGGTGGGAACGGTCATCGTCTCCGATCACGGCTCCCTGGCTGCTATCCGGGTGTGGGGGATGACGGCGTCGCGAGGCTCTACCCTTCACCTCGGTCTCAACCATCCCGGTACAGCAGTGGTGCGCGCCGCGAGCAGCCCGGGTGTGGAGGTTCCGGTCTCGAGCGCGGCAGTTGCTACCGAGTCAGGTTTCAACGCGTGCTGGCTTGGATGGATGTTGCTGGCGGTCGCCGCGCTGATCTGGGAGCCAAGGATGGCATGGGCTGTGGTGATTTTGGGCTGGGGAGCGCTGGTGGCTGCTCCGGGGCCCCCCAGTGAGGCCGCGCTGGTCGTCGCGGTGTTGATGGCCGGAGCCGCGGGTGGGCGGCTGGGGACGGTTCTCGGTCCTCTCTGGGCGCGGGCCCTTGTTGTAACCGGCCTCGTGGGGGCCTCGTTGATGGCGGTCCTGGGCTTCCCGGCGGAGCGATTCGGGTGGCTGCCGGAGCACCTGTTGCGTCCGGGTTGGGGTGGCGCCTGGATGGTGGCTCTGGTCTGGTTGGTGGTGGCCTGGCCGGGTGTTTCACGAACGAGGTTTCCGCTCGCCCGCCGGCTGCAAGTGGCGTCCCTTCTGGCCCTCCTGGGCCTCGGCCTGCACCTGGCCCGCGTTCCGGTGGAGCTCGAACGCAGAGGGCGCGAAGGTCGCGGCGTCGTGCTTCCGCGCGGCGATCTCCAGCTGGAAGCGCGCCTGCCTGCGCCGCCGGAAAGCTGTCGCCTCGGAGATTTGGCGCCGGTTCTGGCGGCACAATGGGGGCTCCCCGGCTGGCGGACCCCCGCCGAGCTGGTCCTGGTCGGTGAGGACGGCGCCGAGATCTCCCGGTGGGGTGACCTTTCGCCGGCGGGAGATCGCATCCGCGTCGCACGGTGGTGGAACCTGGAGGGTGGCGCGGGACCCCAGTTGGAGCTCCTGGTGGCCACCGAACCCTGGAGTTGGCTCGGCGATTGGCGCACCGGGGTCACCTTGGAGGAGGCCAGCAGCAGCCGGGTTTGGTTTGCCGTCCTGACGCGTTCGGGAGATGTCGCTGCCAGCCTTCATCCGGAGTTTCGCGGCCTCGACGCGATCACGGCCGGTGAGCTCTTTCACAACGGCGGTGGGTGGACCCGCCTCGAGGTGGGGGAGGACCGGAGGCTGGCCAGGGTGTGGCGGAGGGAGCAGTGGCTGGTGGCGGCGGTGGCCCCCCACACCTCTCGGTCGGATTGGGTCGTACGCACTGCGATCGCGGCGCTCTGGGCTTTTTTCGGTACCCTCCTCGCCCTCCCGCCGGTTCTGAGACGACAACATGTGTCGACCTTCGGTGGCCGGTTGCGACTGCTCGTTGCGGGTGGGGTCGTTCTGCCGTTGGCGATCCTGACGCTGTTCCTGCACCAGCGCATCGGCGGCCAGGAGCTCCGCCTGGAGCAGGCCCGCGGGCTCGAGGCCTTGAAGGCTGCGCGGTACACGATGATCAACCTGGGAGGGGCCTTCGCGGTGGACGATGAGCTTGCGCGTTGGCTCGCCTCGGGATGGGGCGGTGAAGTGGCTTTGTGGGATGGGATCGTGCCAGTGGCCACGTCGCGCCCCGACCTAGTGAGCATCGGGGCTCTGCCGCAGCTTCCCGCGGCTGCCGCCTACCCCTCGTTCCTCCTCGGCAGGGACGATCCCATGGTTCTCCGCTGGCGGGATCGGGTGGTGGCCACAGGTCCGGTCGATCTGCAAGGCAATCGTCTCTTACTCCACCTTTACCGCTCCGACCCGATTCGCACCGGATCGAACCTCGGGGCCGTCGATTGGCTACTTACCGGCGCCCTCCTTTCCGCCCTCCTCGCTCTGGCCCTTACGACCGGGGTCGAACGGAGATTGAGCGCCTCCCTGCGCGAGCTGGTCGCGTTGGCCCGAAAGCTCCTCGACGGTGAGCCCGTCGGTCCGTTTCCACAGCCCAAAGAGACCGATCTCGCTGAAGTACTCGATGCGGTTCGATCGATGAACGAGGAAGTTCATCAGCGTGAGCTCAGCCTTCGCCATCAGGAGGAGCTACTCCGCATTACCCTCTCCACCCTGGCGCCGGCGGTGGTGGTGCTCGAGCCAGACGGGGGGGTTCGTTTTGCAAACCCGAGTGCCCGACGGCTCGAGGACGAGTACGACGATCTCTTTCTCGAGCGGGTACGTGTGGTCGCCGGTCGGGATTGGGCCGGGGACACAGTGTCCGAGACGGTTCAGCCCGTAGCTGGTAGTGACCTGACATGGAGGATCGGCGTGGCTGGAGTCCCCTTCCCCGACGGCAGTCGTGGCTTGGTGGCGGTGGTGGATGACGTCACCGATCTCGTGCGGGCGGATCGAATGCAGCAGCTCAACCAAATGGCGCGGATTGTGGCCCACGAGGTGAAAAACCCCTTGACGCCGATTCGCCTTTGGACCGAAGAGCTGGAGGCGGCGCGGCGCCGCAACGATCCCGAATTGGGTTCCCTCCTGGAGGAGGCATGTCGGGAGATCTCGGTGCAGGTGGAACGCCTGCAGGGGACGGCGAACTCGTTTTCAAACCTGGTGGCGCTGGAGGTTTGGACGCCCGAACCGGTGGATCTGGTGCGACTTCTCGAGGAGGTCCCCAGCGGTTCGGAGATTCTCGAACGGCGCGGCGTGCGAATCGTGCGCGAGGTGACCTCCCCCGCACCTCCGCCTGTTACAGGCGACCGGCAGTGGTTGAGTCGCGCTTTAGCAAACCTCGTCCAGAACAGCATAGACGCTCTGGGAGGCGAGCCCGGAGAAGTGTTCCTACGACTCGCTTCTGAGGGTGACCGCGTGGTGCTCGAGGTCGAGGATACAGGAGGCGGCGTGCCCGATCATCGTCTCCCCGATCTCTTTTCTCCGCAGTTCTCGACAACCACTGCGGGGAGTGGCCTCGGTCTCGCCCTGGTCCATCAGGTGGTGGCGCGATGCCATGGTCGGGTCGCAGCTGTCAACGGGGAGCGGGGGCTGCTCGTTCGGCTCGAGTTCCCGTCATCCATCCCTCTGGTACGATAACTCCATGAGGTGTCACCGAGACAAAGCGGTCTCGATGTTATTGCTCGCCGCCGTGGCGGCGGGGTGTGGTGGAGGCAGAGCTCAACCCTCATTCCACGAGGTGGCGCGGGCTCCGCGGCGCCTCGTGATGTGGCTGGAAAGCGAAGGAATCGATGCCGGCTCGGCGGGAATGCTGCAGCTCGCGGGCGTGGACGAGGTGGTCCAGCGGCGCGGGGTCATAGATGTTGCGGGACAGGCGCCGGTGCTTCGCCTGGATCCAGTTTCAAAGGCGGAAGGTGCGATTCCGGTGGGGATCGCGCTGGAAGTCCGGGGTGCCCGTCCGGGACTTGACAGGGCCATGGCCGACGCCGTGTGGCGCGGCATCGAGTCGGAGTTGGACGGGGCGATCCCGGCCGAGCTGATTCTCGACCTGCCCCATCTCACCGAGGGCCTCGACCAGTTTGTCGCTGACCTCGTCGAGGTATCGGGCTTGGTGGTGACGCCGGTGCTCAGCTTCGAGCAGCTGCAGGAGGAGTACGGCATCAAGGTGGCGCGGGCGGCCCGCACCTGCCTGGTTCCCGCCTTCGGTACCGATGGAATGGATCTGCGTGGCGTCGGCGAACTCGATCCGCTGCCCCTGGAAAAGAAGCTGGCCCCCCTGGTTGGTACCGGGGTTCGGGTACGCCTCGCCATCGTTCTCCGCCCTCGAACCGAACCCCCGCTCCACGGTCCCGGAGAAGACCTCAATCCGCTTACCGAAGGAATGACCACCACGGTCTCGACATCTTCCACTCTTGATCGCACCTTCATCTTCGAGAAGGAACTCACCTGGAGTGGTCGCAGCTGGGGGCCGGGTGACCGCCTCGCGGTGCGTTGGATGGATGCGAACAGGCTGAATGCAGCGCTTCAGGAGATTCACCGTCTGACCCTGCCCGAGGTCGCCGGTTGGGATCTGGTCCCGCTGCCGGATCAGACCGAGGGTCTCGGCCTGGGCCGCGACGCACTACTTCGCTACCTCGGAGGCGAGGGGCCCGAACCGGAGGTGCAGGTACAGGTGACACGAGAGGGCCGGTCCTTGCGGGTGATCCTGAGCAACCCGAGTCCGTTTTCAACAGCGGTCTCCAGCTTCGGCAACTGGGTTCAAGTGTCGGTTGACACGGGGCGGTTGGTGGCCGACGACCCGGGCACCTTCGACCGAGTGGCCGTCGGGTCGGCGCAGGGAGGGCGGTGGCGGCAGGGTGGTGTGGACGCGGTGGACGCGGTTCGCTTCAACGAGATCTACCTTGCTCCAGGTGAGACGGTGACAAGTGGCGTCGTACGCATGCCTACCAATCGGTCGGCGGCGGTGGTCCGGTGGCACATGATGCTCTCCGACGGTACTGAGCTTAGCGGACAGGTTGAACCCTAACCCGGACTACTCACCAGCTTCCTGCCGCGGCCAATTTCGCTGCCGTAGGCAGGCGTCGAGTTTTGAGTTCCGAATTTGTGGCGCTCGCAAGGGTGCGGTGAACTGCTGACTCCGAGGCGAAATCTCTTCTATCGCGCGCCGAGAGGGCACCAGCGCGGGCATGACGCTCCGAGCCACTCGATCGCTTCGCCGCGCCGAAAAATTCGAAATTCGAAATTCGAAATCTACTTCGGTTTCTGAAGTGCGAAGGAGTGGATCTCCCGTCCTTCGATCCGGTACTTGTGCTCGAAGCCGGTCAGAGGAAGGCCCGCGAAGGCCGCGGCGCTGTCTATCGGGTCCAGATCGGGGGTGTTGCCCAGCACCTCTGCGATGATCTCGGCGTAGTCTTGATGGTCGGACTTCACCAGCAGGCGGCCGCCGGGCTCCAGAGCACGACTCAACGCCGCCACCGTCTCGGGTTTGAAGAAACGGCGCTTGTGATGGCGCTTCTTCGGCCACGGGTCCGGGAAGAGCACGTAGAAGTTGGCGACCGAGGTCTCGGCGAGGAGACGGAAGAGGAAATCCTCGGCGGTGGTGCGCAGCAGACGGACGTTGGTGAGGCCGCGCCGGGCCGCGCGTTCGCAACACAACCGGTGATATTTCGCGGCCCTCTCCACCGCGAGGAGATTTCGTTCCGGATTGGCGGTGGCGAGCTCGTTGAGGAACTTGCCCTTTCCCGAACCGATCTCGACGTCGGTCGGGGCTTCGCGCCCGAAGAGTTTCGGCCAGCGGAGGGGGACTGCGACCTGATCGAGGTCGACGTCGATCATTCGTCGGCTGGGTCGTCCGCCAGCCCGAGGTGGACCATGCGGATCTCGACCTCCTCGGCGAACTGCATCACTCGCTCATCACGGTAGAACTCACCGTAGTGAATGGTCCGAATCCCGGCGTTGACGATGAGCTTGAAGCAGCTGAAGCAGGGCGATGCGGTGACGTAGATCTCGCTGCCTTCAAGACGGGTGCCGTGGCGCGCGGCCTGGACCAGGGCGTTGGCTTCCGCGTGTACCGTGCGCACGCAGTGGCTGTTTTCCATCAGGCAGCCGACCTCGGTGCAGTGGGCGGCGCCGCGGATCGAACCGTTGTATCCGGTGGAGAGGATGGCCTTGTCACGCACGATCACCGCACCGACGTGCTTGCGGGGGCAGGTGGAGCGGGTGGCGGCCTGCAGCGCGAGGTTCATGAAGTAGCGGTCCCAGGAAACGCGATTCATGGCACGAGAGTATAACGCGCGACGCCGGACGATTCACGAGGTGCCTGTGTCAGGTCTCAGGTCTCAGGTCTCAGGTCACAGGTCTCAGGCTACACAGGCTTCAGGTATCAGGTCTCATTGAAAAATTCATGAAAGTTGCAGAAAAGGCTTGATATCGCAGGAGTACAACCGATGATTCGGTTGCGACTTGCGATGTGCGCCCTGAGACCTGAGACCTGCATCCCAATTCCGAATTCCGAATTCTCAACCCCTCATTCGTTCTCTCCTGTAGAGCTACTGTTTTCCGTTCCCCATCTGGGCTTCCCATGCGGCGCGGTAGCGGCCGTCGGCAGCGAGGAGCTCCCGGTGGCTGCCCGCCTCGACGATGTGGCCCTTGTCGATGATATGGATGCGGTCGGCGTGCATGGCGGTGGTGAGGCGATGGGAGATGAGGATCACGGTGCGATTCTCGGCCAGTCGCCTCAGGGACCGCACCCACTCGACCTCCGCCCAGGAGTCCATGGCCGCGGTCGGCTCGTCCAACAGGAGCACCGGCGAGGCGCGGAGAACCGCGCGAGCGAGTGCGATCCGCTGCCACTCGCCGACGCTGAGCTCGGCACCGCCGGAAAACCAGGTACCCAGAAGGGTGTCGAGACCGCCGGGAAGGCTCTCGACGATTTCGGTGGCCCCCGCCGCTGCCAACGCGTCGGCGAGATCGGTTTCCCGGTGGTCGAGGCCAAGGTCGCCGAGAAGAATGTTCGTGCGGGCCGTCTCGCTGTAGTGCACCGGCTCCTGGAAGAGGACCGTGACCATTCGCCGGAGATCCTCGACCCGGAGATCTCGAAGGTCGATTCCGCCCATCTCCACACGACCCTCCTGGGGGTCGTAGAGGCGGCACAGAAGCTTGAAGAGCGTGCTCTTGCCGGCACCATTGACCCCGAGCAGAGCCACGATGGACCCCGCGGGGATCTCGAGATTGAAGGCTGAGAGCACGGGCCGCTCCGAGGCGGGGTAGGAGAAGCTCACCTGGCGGAAGTGGATGGAAGGGGGGAGGGGCGCGGGCGGGGGCAGCGGGTCGGTGGGATCGACGATTTGCGGTTCGATCGCCAGGAAGCCGAAGAGGTTCTCGAGGAAGAGGGTATTCGCCCAGATCTGTCCCACCGTCTCGAGCAGAGATCGCGTCAGCCGCTGTCCCTGGCTGAAGGCCTGGAAGAACATCGCCAGCTCGCCGAGCGAAACCGAACCGCTGAGCGTTCGGACCACCATCCACACCAGCAGGGCGCCCGTGAGGGCCAGGGCAAAACTGCCCGCCGCCATCTCTGCCAGCGCCTCGGAGCGGGTGAGCTCGAGGCGCTCCCTTCGCAGGCGCCTCCGGACCCGCTGGAAGGCATCCGCGAAGTGCGGCCCGACACCGAGCAGGCGCAACTCGGGGGCGGTTTCGCGGGTGCACAGCAGCCAGTCGTAGTACCAGGTGCGCCGGGTGTCGGGGGTCGCCTCCACGGTCCATCGACGGTGGCGGATAGCGTAGCGGGCGACAACCGCGAGCGCCGGCGCGGTGCTCAGCACCAGGGCGGGGGGTACCCACCAGCCGAAGGGGGCGAGCACCGCCGCCATGGCCGCCAGGGTGAGGGTGTGCTGGAGGAGGGCGCCGATGTTCTGCACCAGGGTCACCGGCCGCTCGTGCGAGTCGACCCGGGCGCGGTAAAGCCGGTCGTGATAGTCGGGGGACTCGAAATGGGCGAGATCTGCTGCGATCGCCCGGCCGTGGATCAGGGCACTCACATGGTCCCGCACCAGCTCGGCCTGGGCGGTGCGTACCCAGCGGGTGGCGGCGCGCATGAGCTCGCCGAGAAGAAGCAGCCCGGCCATGATCCCAGCCGGGAAAAGGACGCTCTGGACCTGATCCCAGGAGGCGCCGGCACCTGCCGTCGCCGCCAGGCGATCCACCAGGACGCGTGTCAGAAACACCAGGGCGACGGGAAGCAGGCCCTGCACCACCAGGAGAACCAGCCACGCCATGGTCCACCAGCGGGCGGCGTCCCACACCAGCTGCAGCGCCCGCGGGATGTAGGGCAGCTGCCCGCGCGCGTTGGCGATCAGTTCACCGACTGCGGTCACGGTCCGAGCCTAGCAGAATCCGAGCCCATGCCCGTGCCCGTCTCTGTGCCCGATGTTCAGGAGCGCGCTACCGATTTCATCGTGACCTTTCTATCGGCCCTCTGCCCGTGAGGATGCCAGGCACCTCCGAACGATTGTGCCCACACCCCCAAAATTGTCAGGGACGGCACGCCCGAAGAAGCGCGCGGTCCATCGCTCCAGGGGCGCGCTTCTGATAGGTGACGCGGCCATTTTTTGTCGCGCCCCGGCGCGGGCATTTAGCCTCGAGCCGCTCGATCGCCTTCGCGCGCCGACAATTCCGAATTCCGAATTCCGAATTCAACCCACGTCCGCGTCCGCGCCCGCGTCCGTTCCCGACAACTCGCCTTGACGAACCACCGATCGCTGCCGCACGATAGAGGCGTGACCAACCAAACTCCTAAGGGCGAGCGCCCGCAGAAAGGCGCCTGGATCGGACTCCTCTTTGCGCTGGCGGTTTGCACTGCAGTCGTGGTGATGGTGCTGGCCCCCTTTTTCTCGGTAATTCTGCTCGCGGTGGTGGCGGCAGGGTTGATCCGCCCTTCCTATCTCGAGCTGGTGCGCGCCTTTCATGGGAGGCGACGCGCTGCGGCCGTTCTCATCTGCGTTCTTCTTCTCGTGGTTTTGTTGGTGCCCGTTTATCTCATTGCTCAGGAGGTATCGGAGGAAGCCCTCGCCATATACGAAATGAGCACCACTCAGCTGACCCAGGGACGACTGATGGAGATTCTCGAAGGGCGCCAGCACCAGATCGACCGCGTCAACCGGTTTCTTGAGCCCTTCGGCACCGAGCTCACGATAGAGCGAGTCTATGACCTCCTCGCCACCTTTGGCGTTCGCATCGGCGGTTTCTTTTACAAGCAGGGCGTGTCGGTGGCCGGACACCTGGTCCGCTTTGTTTTTGGATTCGTCTTCTGGGTTCTAATTCTCTATTACCTTCTCATAGACGGTGGTGCCTTCCGGAGTTGGGTCGAGGCCACCCTTCCTTTGCCCGTGGATGAGCAGAAGCTCGTGTCCCACCGATTCATGGACATGGCGTCGTCGCTGGTAATCGGGAACGGGGTTGCCGCCATCATCCAGGGCATTGCGGGCGGTGTCATCTTCGGACTCCTCGGCATCCCGGGCGCAATCCTGTGGGGCGTCGTGATGGCCATCCTGGCCTTCATCCCGGTGGTCGGGATTTCGCTGGTGTACATCCCGTTTACCATCTTCCTGCTGATCGCCGGCGAGAACACCCGCGCCCTCTTGCTCTTCATTCCACTGGCGGTGGTAGCGACTGCGGTGGAGTACTGGTTGAAACCGCTCCTGGTGGGGCGGCGGGCGCAGATGCATACCCTGCTGGTCTTTCTCTCGCTGATCGGCGGCGTCATGGCTTTCGGGGCGGTAGGCCTCCTGCTGGGGCCGCTGATGATGACCGCTTTTCTGACGCTGGCCGGGATCTACCGTGAACATTACCGTCCGTTCGCAGGTGAACCCTGCGTGGAGAAGGGTGAGAACCAGACCGGCTAGCCTGCCGGGGATGATTCTTTCGCAGAGGCCTCCGCATCCTTACGCGCGCTGGAGGTCGTCACGGTGCCTCGCGCGCTCGGCTCTTTCATCAAGACCTGACCTTTGAAGGTGGCGCCGTCCCTGATCAGGATGCGCGGGGCGGTGATGTTGCCCTCGACGAAGGCCGACGGCTCGAGCTCGATGCGCTGGCTTGCGGAAATATTGCCCTTCACACGTCCGGCGACAATGACGTTCCGTGCATGAACCGTCGCCTCCACGCCCCCGTGCTCGGCGATCTTCACGGTTCCGGTTCCCTCGATTGCGCCGTCGATCTCGCCGTTGATGACGATCTCACCCGAACCGAGGATCCGACCCTCGATCCGGGTCGGACGCGCGATTACGGTTCGACTATCGCCGTCGCCCGGGGTTGCCGAAGTTGTCGGTCGCTGATCGGTCCTGGCGGCCGGCCGGGTCGCCGAAGGTGCGGGGGATTGGTCGTCGCGTCCGAAAATGCCCATATCACTGTTCCTCGCTAGCCGGCCCGGAAAATCATGAGCTGGCGTCACCGATTATCCGGATAAGATGGTGGTTTGGAGCGGGCAACGGGACTCGAACCCGCGACATTCAGCTTGGGAAGCTGACACTCTACCAGCTGAGTTATGCCCGCCCAAACGGAGCCCGACATTACCACAGGGCCTCTTGCCCAGGCAAGGTTCTCCGAGACACAAGCAGCTGTTTTCCAGGCAGTTGGTACGAGCATTGCTTGTCTTGGATTCCATGCCTGCTCGCGGCCCATCCACGCACCGCGGTTTTTCGCTCATTGAGTTGCTCATCGTGGTTGCGATTCTCGGCATGATCGCCGTGATAGCGATACCCAACCTGATCAATACCATCCAGCGTTCGCGCCAGAGCCGTACGATGGCCGAGATGCGGGTCTTCGGCGAGGCGTTGGAGATGTACCAGCAGGACAACAATATCTACCCGTGGGCGGCGGGGGCCGTCCCTGCCGACGTCTTGCGTCCATTTCTCTCCGTTTATATACGCAACATCACCTTAGTCGACGCCTGGCAGCAGCCCCTGCTGTACTCGAGCAACGGGACTCGCTACACCGTCGTCTCTTACGCGGCGAATGGTGCTGCCGACCTCCCGTACACAAACGGGCCGACCCAGCGCTTTGTCTCGGACATCGTCCTCTCCGGTGGGACCTTCGTCCAGTGGCCTGAGGGTGTTCAGTACTGACGCTAAGCGTCATTCCCCGTCGAAAGGAGTGGCGTCGAGGGGCATCGGCGGAAGCGGAGTCAGATGGAATAGAGCACCTCGCCGCTGCCGATTCCGCCGCCCACGCAGCGGCTGGTGACACCGACCCGCTTTCCACGCCGGCGCAGCTGGTGAACCATGTCGACGACCTGACGCGCTGCGGTGCAACCCACCGGGTGGCCGAGGGAGATCCCGCTGCCCCAGAGATTGGTTCTGTCCCGAGGCAGGTCCGGTAGGTCGTGAAAGGCTGCGGCCAGAACGGCCGCAAAAGCCTCGTTGAGCTCGAAGAGATCGACCTCTCCGATGCCGAGGCCGGCGCGCTCGAGCAGGGGAGGAATGACCTTGAAGGCGCCTTCGCCCATGTACTCGCGCTCCACCCCGACGTTGTAAAACGCATTGAGCTCGGCGAGCGGGTGTAGACCCAGCTCGGCGGCCCGTTCCTCACTGGTCAGCACGACTGCCGCTGCGGCGTCGTTGACGCTCGAAGCGTTGAGAGCGGTGATGGTACCGCCGTCTCGTTTGAAGTACGGTCGGGCTGCCGCGAGCTCTTCCATGGTTAACGGTCGCGGCCCCTCGTCACGTTCCACGATCTGTGGATCCCCGCGCCGTTGGGGAACCTCCACGGGCACAACGTAGTCGCCGAAGGCCCCCTCCTCCCATGCCTTCAACGCGCCGTGATGGCTGCGGAAGGCGATCTCGTCCTGCTCCTCGCGGGTGAGGCCGTATCGGTCGACCAACCGCTCGCTGAGCAGACCCATGAGCTCGCCGTCACCGACGTTTGCGTCTGTCAGCGCACCAAAGAGCCCGTCGACCAGGGTCATGTCGCCATAGAGCTGGCCCTTGGTCCGTCCGGTGAACAGGAACCTGGGCACGTTGCTGAGAGACTCGACGCCGCCGGCGATTCCCAACGACACCTCGCCGAGCATGATGCGGCGGGCGAGACTGTGGATCGCCGCGCCGCCCGAGGCGCAGTTCTCGTGGAAGGTGGTGCCGGGAGAGCTGCTCGGGACCCCCGCGAACTCAGCCGCAGTCTTGGCGAGGTTGGGTGAGCGCGGGTCCTGCATCACCCAGCCCATGCAGGTGTACTCGACCAGCATGGGATCGAGGTCCGTGGACTCGAGCAACGCTCGAATGATGATGGTGGCCAGCTCGCGCGCCCGGAGTGGGGCGAGACCTCCTCCCAGGGCGCCGATCGGGGTCCTTACCGCTCCGGCGATGACGACCTTCGTAGTCATGTGATACCTCCTTCTCGCTTCAGGAATCGTACGCCCGACCTCACGCCGCGTCCAATTCAATGCGCGAGATCTACGGGTCAGGGCTTCGGCGGCTGGGCCAACGAAAGGACGAGGTCGGTGAAGAGGGCGAGTCGTGGCGGAAGGCAATCGATGACAATGGATTCGTCGGGTTGGTGGGCGCCTTCTCCCACCGGCCCAAGGCCGTCGATGGTCGGGGCCCCCACGGCCGCGGCGAGGTTAGCGTCCGACGAACCGCCCCAGCGCACCCAGCCGAGGTCGAGGCCGA
Organism: Acidobacteriota bacterium; assembly: GCA_030637805.1. Taxonomy (GTDB): domain Bacteria; phylum Acidobacteriota; class Thermoanaerobaculia; order Thermoanaerobaculales; family Sulfomarinibacteraceae; genus Sulfomarinibacter. Next base: position 21,258 of record DAOWFV010000136.1, read on the forward strand.
GGCCCTTGCCGATCTCCCGTGCGCGGTCGAAGAGCTCGAGGGTGGCTGGTGAGGCCTCCATCGGTGGCCGGTTCCAGCCGCCGGAGAGGTGGATCTCGCTGCCGGCAAGCGTTGGTTGCAGTGCATGAAGAGCGGTGGTCAGTCGCTCGGTTTCGTGCTCGGTCCATGCCCGCACATCGACCCGAATCTCAGCCCGATCAGGGACCATGTTGCTTGCGGATCCGCCCGTGATGACGTTTGGACCCACGGTGGTTCCGAGGGCGGGATCTTCGAGTCCGAGGATAGCCAGAATCTGGTGTGCGGCCTCGACCACAGCGTTGATCCCGCGCTCCGGTTCGACCCCCTGATGGGTGGCGCGGCCTCGGATGTCGACGATGAACTCGCCGGAGCCCTTGCGCGCCAGCTTCAGACTGCCCTCGAGATTCGTCGGTTCGAGGACGAGGACGAAGTCTGAACGCCGCGCCGCTTCCTCGATGAACCGGCGCGACCCTGGCGCCCCGACCTCTTCATCAGGGGTGAGCAGCATCTCGAGATGGGGGTGGGAGTGACCCGATGCGTCGAGATAGCGCAGCAGCCACGGAATGAAAAGCAGGCCGCCCTTCATGTCGTAGACCCCGGGGCCGTACGCTCGTCCACCCTCGACCCGCCACAGACTCGGCCACGATCCGATCGGCCAGATCGTGTCGTAGTGAGCGAGGATCAGGATCCTGGCGCCGTTGCCGCTGCGAGTGAGGCGCAACACCGGACCATGCTGCTGCAGGTTTTCGCGCTCGAGACGACCCAACGAGGCCAGGCGATCGGCGAGGAATTCGGCCGCTTCCTGCAGATTCGTCAGATTCCCGGAAGGGGTCTCGATGGCGGTCAGAGCCTGCAACTCGACCAGGTAATCCTGCAGGTGGCCGGCGAAGAAGTCGAGACTCTCCATGAGCCGGGCGATCACACACCATCTCCTTGACGGAATCAAGAGGCGGAAGAGAAGAGAGTTCTCAGTTTTGAGTTCTTAGTTTTGAGTTACGGGCGCCCTGCGGGTGCGGTGACCCACCGCCGTAAGCGGGTGGCCCGCGATTGGGCGCGTTCCGGCGACGGGCTGCTGACTTCGAGGCGACCTTCTATCGTCGCGCGTCCCGAGAGGATGCCAGGGACCTTCGAAGTAACGCGCCCAAGCGCGGCCGACATGCCCCGAGGTCCCCAGTCGCCTCCTCGCGCCGATAATTCCTAATTCCTAATTCCTAATTCCCAATTCCTCGCGCCCTATGGGCGCCGCGAGGGCCGTGTCAGCTTTCCCCCCGCCATGCCGGGAGTCTGATGATGAAAGTGCTGCCTTCGCCGAGGGTGCTCTCCACCTCCAGGGTGCCGCCGAAGGCTTGCACCAGCCGGCGGCAGACGGCGAGACCGAGGCCCGAACCCTGCCGTCGCTCGCCCGGCTCGCGGTGGAGTTGGGCGAACGCGTGGAAAATCTCATCGATCCGGCCCTGGGGGATACCGACACCGTCGTCCTCGACCTCGAGCACGACCGTGTCCGCGTCCACCCGCGCCTTGAGCCCGAGGTGGCCTCCCGCCGGCGTGAACTTGACGGCGTTGTCCAGCAGGCGACGCAGCACCTCCCGCATGCGCCCGGCGTCGACCATGACGGCGGGCAGCCCGGGGGCGACCTCGGCAGCCAAACCGAGACCGCTGCGATCGGTGATAGCACGCGTCTCCTCCATGACCTCGTCCACTAAAGGCTCGATCTCGACCGGCGCGAGGTCGAGCTGGAGGTTGCCGGTCTCGAAGGCGGAGAGATCCACCATGTCGAGAATCAGGTGGCGCAATCTCAGAACACTGTCGTAGACGATATGAAGAAACGAGAGCTGTTCTTCGGAAAGACCCTCGGTGAGGTCCGAGAGGATGATTTCCAGGTAGCTCTGGATGATCGTGAGCGGGGTCTTGACCTCGTGGGCTGCGGCGGAGAGGAAACGACCTCCGGCCTCCTCGATCTCAGCCAGCCTCTGCTGAAGTGCCTCCACCTCGCGGGTGCGCTCCTTCAGGGTCTGGTGCAGCGCCGCCACGTCGGACGGCGAATCCGCCTCCTGTGGGGCGTTGTCGGGGTGGGGCAGGGGACGGCGTGCTACCATCGGTTTACTCAACTAGGACGCCCCGAGTATACGGGGTGCCGGCTGATTCTCGTAGCGGGGTGGGCGCGATTCGCAGGGTGCAACCGAAGGTCAATTCGGCGGATGCGAGGTGGATGAGCGCCTCATCGAGGTGCTCTGCCCAGACCGGCTGTCGCTTTTCTCGAAGGGCTGGACAACGAGTCGGGAATCTCGTTGTGGCCTGCCTGCTCCTGGTCCCCGCGGTGGTGTGGTGCGCCGAACGCGACCCGCGGATCATCGACATCTCCTTTGAGCCGCACGGCACGATCCGCTGGGAACGTGGAGGGCATCCGGTGCTCCTCGTGGTCCCGAGATCGGGTGAAGGCTGGATCACCCTGGCGCAGCGCCTCACCGGCAGCCAGGCTACGGTGGGGTCGCTGCGGCGCGCGAATCCTCGTCTCCAAGCGCCGCTCCGTGACCGTCCCGTACGGGTGCCGGTGGAGATCCTGCGCGGGGATCTCCGGCTCGACGCGGTGCGACGGCTCTTCCCGGTGGACAAACGAACGGTCCTGGGCTGGCAGCACTGGATCCTCGACCCGTTCCGTGATGGCGAGGGGGAGGAAAGTTGGGAGTGGTTGGCCGAGCTCTTCACTGGGAGGACAGACCTGGCGGGAGATCTCAAGAGGACCAACCCGGAGCTTGTCGCCACAGGGCTGAAACGCGGGCGTCCGCTAATCATCCCGGAGGCGCAGCTCTTGGGCGTCTTCAGCTCGCTGACACCGGTGGCGACCCCTACACCGGTCGCCACGCCCACGCTGCCGCCCGTTTCCACGGTCGTGCCCTCACCGATGGTCGCCCCCCGCCCCGACGGCGGCGGCCCCCTCGACTACGGCGTCGACCGATTCGGTGAGTACGCGATCTACCGGCTACAGAAGGGCGAGGCGCTGTACTCGGCGGTGGTCGTGCGGTTCACCGGGCAGCTTCTCGCCAGACAGGTCAACGAGACCGCAATGACGATCGCCCGGCGCTCGGGCATCGATGATGTCACCGATATTCCGGTCGGGTATCCCGTCAAGATCCCCTTCGAGCTGCTGCTCCCGGAATACCTTCCGCCCGACAACCCGCGTCGCCTGGCGTGGGACGAGGGAAGGCGCGAGCTGGCGCACTTTCTCGAGGTGGTCCATGCGACCGACCTCTCCGGCGTGCAGGTGGTCCTCGATGCGGGGCACGGCGGAAAGGACACCGGTGCGGTCGTGAACGGCGTCTGGGAGGCAACCTATGCCTACGACATCATGTGTCGGATCAAGGCGAACCTCGAACGCCATACCCGCGCTACCGTATGGACCACCATCGAGGACGCGAAACGCGGCTGTACGACCCCTCCGCTGGACAGGCTCGAGCAGAGCCGTGACGCATTCCTCCGGACCCGGCCCCCGTACCGGCTCGATGACGCGGTGCTAGGGGTCCACCTGCGCTGGTACCTCACGAACGACATCATCCTCAACCGGCTCGATTCCAGCGTACCGCGTTCGAAGACGGTCTTCCTCTCGGTGCACGCAGACTCTCTCCACCCGAGCGTGCGCGGCGCGATGGCCTACGTACCGTCCAGGTACCTGCGTCCGACAAAGCCATATACCGTCAGACGCCGGGACATCCAGCGGTTCGCCGAGTATCGAAATCACCCCACGGTTCGCCTCGGACCCGAGTTCAAGGCGCGGGTCGAGGCATCTTCGCGGCACATGGCTGAAAGAATCCTGGGCAGCCTCGAACGAAACGAGATCGCGATCCACCCCTACGATCCAGTCCGTGACCGGGTTCTCCGCGGTCGGCGGAGCTGGGTGCCGGCGGTGTTGCGATTTACCGCGGCCCAGAATGCGGTGCTCCTGGAGTGCTGCAACATGGCCAACGAGCAGGATCGCTCCTTACTCCTGGAGCAGGAGTGGCGGGAGCGCTTCGCGCGCGCTGTGGTCGAGGGAATGGCGTCAGCGTTTTCGAGATAGATTCACCCGCCCGCGGCGCCCGGTCATGGCAACCGCACCCGATGTTCTTCTGAGGCGCCTTTGACAATCAACACAACCTCCTGCTATCGCGCTCCCCGAGGGAGCCCCCTTTGAGGTTTTGGGACTCAGCGGTGTTCTTTCCTCGGCGTGGCTGCTCCCAAAACCATCAAAGACGGCACGCCCGGTCAAGAGCGCCCACACCTGAGATCAGCCGGCCGCAGAGCGCGGGTAACTAAGAACTAAAAACTCAAAACTAAACCCCCTTTCCCCGTGTTGGTGCTCCGGGTCACGTTCAACGCCTTGCGTGCGGCATCGACGCGACCCACATTAGAGGTAGGGAAGCATATCGATCGCTCGGAGGGAGGCGTCATGAGGTCCTACCTTGTATTGACAGAGAACGGTCCTCTCCTCGTGATGACCTCCCGTTCGCGCATCACCGAGGATGCCCTCCTCGAGTCACTGCACCGAAAAGGCATCGACAAGTTCATCGCCTACGAGGTGCCGGTGGACAGGGTTCACGAGTTCTACGGCCTTCCCTTCGAGGTGATCGCGGCCGACCTCGACCAGGGCAAGGAGATGAGGGTCCTCGACTTTGACGGCCGCCACATCTTCGACTGCCTCTCTCTCGCTGAGCTCGGCCAGGAGATTCATTTCGAGCATTGAGCCCGGTTCACGGGCTACAATGAGAAGCCGACTCAGGATTGGGGGTCGAATGCGCGCCTACATCATCTTCTCCGGGACCGGTCCGATCCTCGTTCTCACCACATACCCCGCGCTCACCGACAGACGATTGATCGAGAAACTCGCCCACAAGGGAATCGGGAAGTTCATCGCATACGAGGTTCCGACCCCGCGGGTGCATGAGATCTATGGTGTGCCCTACGAGGTGATTGCCGCCGATCTCGAGATCGCTGAAGATCTCCGTGTCCTGGACTTCAACGGCCATCACATCTTCAGCTGCTTTTCGTTTGCCGAGCTCGGAGACCCGATCAAATGCGGCGACGGTCAGGCGGGTTGAACACCTGCCCGGCAGATACTCGATTCCACCCGCTTCAGGTCTCAGGGATCAAGTCACAGGTCTCAGGCTTCAGGTCTCAGGCTTCAGGTCTCAGGCTTCAGGGTTCAGGTAGCAAAAAGATCCAGAAAAAACTTGACATCGCAGGAGCCCAACCGACGATTCTGGTGCGACTTGCGATGTGCGACCTGCGACCTGAAACCTGCATCCAGCATCCGGCTTCGCCCTTTGGGCTACGCCGTGACAAGTCCAGCATCTCGATTCAGCGTGAGACCATCGACCAAAAATCCAGGCCGCAGGCTGCGAACAGCTCCGGTAGGCGGTGGATAGGCAAGCCGACCACTGTGTGCGGCGAACCCTTGACCGCAGAGACCAGCAAACCACCGAGCCCTTGGATCGCGTAGGCGCCGGCCTTGTCCATCGGCTCTCCCGTGGCCACGTACCAGCGGATCACCCGGTCGCTCAGCCTCACTATCTCGACGGTGGCGGTGTCGACGAGGTCGTGGCATCGTTCGTCCACCGCTGGAAGCTGGTGAGATCTGTGGGCAAAAGCCACGGCGGTGTGCACTTGGTGCTCCCTCCCGGAGAGAGCGCGCAGCATCTCCTCAGCCTCGCCGTTGGAACCGGGTTTTCCGAGGATGGCGCCGTCCACCTCGACCACGGTGTCCGCACCGAGTACCGGTAGGCTGGCGCGTCCGGCGACCTCGAGGGCCTTGTCCCTAGCGGCTCTTCGTGCGAACGCCGTCGGCGCCTCCCCGGGTTTGGGCACCTCCTCAACCTCTGCCGGACACACCCGGAAAGGCATGCCAATCAGCTCGAGGAGCTGTCGCCGCCGGGGCGAAGCACTGGCGAGGATTAATCGTGCCTCGGTCACCAGCTCGCTCGTTTAATCGGCGGCCGGTCGCAGGGATTCACGTCCGCCTGGTCGATAGCAGGTACCAGTTTCAGCGCTCCTCGCTCGCCTTCACGATCACCACCGATTCCCGGCGGTCGAGGATCTCAACCAGCGTGCCTTCAGGGATCGGATGGTCCTCCTCGGAGCGCGCGGCCAGCTTGAGCTGTGCGCCCTCGACCGAGACCTCGACCTGGCCGTAGCCGTTGGCCGGGATCTCGCGAATCACCCGGACCTTCTGTAGGTCGTTGGCGAGCTGCTCGCTCGGATCGCAGACACGGCTCAGCCAGAATCTCAAGACGAAAATCCCCACAACGCCGGCGACGGCGCCGACCGCTATCTCATGGATCGGCGCAAAGGAGGTGAGACCGTGAACCAACAGGCTCGCCAGCCCGAAGAGGGTCAAGAACGACGCCAGCAGGTCAGCGGCGGGGAAACGGAGGCCGTGGAGGTGCTCGTGGGACGGGAGAACGACGTGGTCGCAAAGCTCGCATGGGTGGAGAAGGCGTCGGGCGAAACCAGTCACCATGGCCAACGTGAATCCACCGAGAAAGATGATGAGGTAGCCGAAACCCCAGGTCACGGGAGGATTATAGCTCGGCACGGCGGAGGAAGGAGCTCAGAATTAGGAATTAGGAATTCGGAATTCGGAATTACCGGCGCGGGGAGGCGGCCGGGCTGGTTTGGGGCCGGGTGCCCGTAACTCAAAACTCAAAACTAAAAACTCAAAACTGAGAACTGGGCCTGACTCTACCCGGTCCACTTCGGCGTTGCGATCAGGTCTGAGCCTTCCGGCAGATATTGTCTGATGTCCTCCGGCGGGGGGCAGATGACACGCAGAGGATCACCGCTCGCTGGGTGGGGGAGGGCGAGGGAGGCGGCGTGCAGGAGGGGCCGCCCCGCATCCCCGGGACGCCTTGATCCGTAGAGCCGGTCTCCGAGGACCGGGTGACCGATGGAGGCAAGGTGGATCCTCACCTGATGGGTTCGCCCGGTGATCAATCGGCAGAAGACGACGGTCAGATTCTCCTCGAGCCTGGCCGACACCCGCACCTCGGTGCGCGCCGGTTTGCCGCCGGGCGCGGTGTGGAAGCGCCATGTATGGCCATAATCTCGGGCGATCGGAAGATCGATTTCGGTGGCATCGAACGAAGGCCGTCCTTCAACCACCGCGAGGTAGAGACGTTCGACCCGGCCATCGGTCCAGGCGCGGCTCAGAGCGGGCAGGGTGTTGGCACGGCGAGCAAAGAGCACCGCCCCACTGGTCATTCTGTCGAGGCGGTGGACCATGCGGAGAAAGGGCCTTCGTCCTTCGCTCAGCGCCAGGGCGAGCAGCACCTGCTGGTCGAATGACGACTCCTCCCTCGGGCCGCGGTCGGTCGGCTGCGAGAGGACTCCGGCGGGTTTGGCCGCTACCAAAAGCCAGCGATCATCGTGGAGAATCGTCGGGGTCTCCAAGGCGGGCTCTCGCAGGCATCCCAGCTCCTCGCGGGACCGCAACACGTCGATAATGTCGCCGGTTTCCAGGATTCGGGACTGGACCCGCAGCGCCTCAGCATTGCGCCGCACGAGACCGTCCGCAACCAGGCGGCGCGCCCCCCGCCGGCTGAGCTCCGTGGTCCCGGCGAGGAAGAGGTCGAGGCGTTCGCCCTCCCACCGTGGGGTCACCAGGAGGCGCGTGATGCCGGGGTTCGCAGTCTCGCTCACATCTCGGGCTTGACGACGCGGGTGGCGGGCAGTGCCCGAGTACGCGCCCAGGAGCGGATTGTCTTCAACTGCACCTCCATGGTGCGCGACAGGGGGATGATCTTCCCGAACGCGGCCAGAAGGTCGTTCTGCGAGACCTCGATGCCGCGGGCGTGGGCGGTGATCCGAGCCGATGCGACCGCCTGCTCGATCTCGGCCCCGTTCCAGGTACGGGTGGCGGAGGCGAGGAGAATAAGGTCGTAATTTGCCGGATCGAGGTCGTTGCGCTGGAGATGGATGCTCATGATCTCCTTGCGCTCCTCTTCGTTCGGCAGATCGACGAAGAAGACCTGGTCGAATCGTCCCTTGCGCAGGATCTCCGCGGGCAGGAGGTTGATCCGGTTGGCGGTCGCGGCTACGAAGACGTCGGCGCGGTGCTCCTGCATCCACGTGAGAAAGGTGGAGAAGATTCGCGTGTTGGAACCCGTCTCTCCTTCGTGGTAGCCGGCGATACCCATCTCGATCTCGTCGATCCACAGCACTGCGGGCGCTACCGACTCCACCGCCTCGAGGGCGCGATGGAAGATCCATTCCGCCGAGCCCTGGACGCCGGCGAAGACGAGGTTCATGTCGAGGCGGAAGAGCGGCAAGCGCCACTGGCGGGCGATAACCTTCACAGCAAGGCTCTTACCGCAGCCGGAGATGCCCATCATCAGCACGCCTCGCGGTCTGGGAAGGCCCTGCTTTCGCGCCTCGGGCAGGAAGAGGCTGCTACGTTCCGCCACCCACTCCTTGAGCTGGTCGAGGCCCCCGAGACCGCTGAGAGACTCGTCCGGCGGCACGAACTCGAGGATTCCCTCTTTGCGGGTGATCTGCTCCTTCTCGTCGAGCACCTCGCGGAAGAAGTCCTCGTCGAGCGCAGTGTGGCGGTCGAAGAGGCGGCGTATCAGATGCTCCGCCTCGGTAAGGGACATTCCCTTGAGGGATCCGACGAGACGTTCGACATCGGCGTCCTTCTCGCGGCGCCCCTGGAGAAGGGACGCGACGAGAGCGCTCAGCTCGCCGTCATCGGGGAAGAGAGAAATCACGACGTAGCTCAGAGGTTTTATCGAGTCAGGGAGGAGCGCGTCTTGCTGGAGCAGAAATAGAAAGCGCCCGCTGTTGCGGATCTTCATCGCGGTGTCGCGCAGTCTGCGCAGCAATCGGCGGTCGTCAAGCTGGTTCCCGAGGTCTTTGAAGAGGTACAGACCCCTGGGCGCATCGGCGGCAATCCACGCCAGGGCCTCCATCGGGTCCCGGTGGAGGTCGGATCCGTTGTCGAGAAAGCCGTCGACGCAGTTCCACACCACCACCGGAAGTTCATCCGGTTTGGCGGCGGCGGCGAAGCGCTGAAGCAGGTTTTCCTGGCGCTCCTCCTCGGGGCTCACAAGCACGGTGATCGGGTAGGCCGAGGCGAGGGCTGTTCGGATCTGATCGAGGGTGCTGCGCATTGCAGGTCTATTGTACCCGCAACAGCCGGAACAGGGGTTCCGGCTGTTGCGGGGGCTGTCACCCTACGCGATACTCGATACTGGATTCTCGATAATCGATCCGGCCACCGACCTGATTCTCGATACTGGATACTCGATTCC
>DAOWFV010000074.1 GCA_030637805.1 Acidobacteriota bacterium
AATTCGCAATTCTCAATTTTGAATTCCCGTCCACCCACACAGATGCTCGATACTCGATACTCGATTGCTCCGGCCGTCTCAAGTCTCAGGTCTCAGGCTTCACAGGTCTCAGACTTCAGGGTTTATTGAAATACTCACGAAAGTTGCGGAAAAAGCTTGACATCGCAGAAACCCAGTCAACGATCTTGGTGCGACTTGCGACTTGCGACTTGCGACTTGCGACTTGCGACTTGCGACCTGCGATTTGCGACCTGGGACCTGCGACCTGCAACCTGCGCCCTGCGACCTGTGACCTGTAACCTGCGACCTTCATCGACTATCGGTCTCTCAGGGCAAGGTGACGGTTAAGAGTTTTTCGCCACCAACCGATCCAGCCTCAGGCTGCCGTCCGGACGCGAGAGGCGGCGGGCGGCGGTCACCGCCACCATCATCGCTCCGAAAGCGCTGGCAGCGGCGATCATGAACATCACGACGATCTGGTAGGCCACGGCCTGCAGCGGTGGCGAGCCGGCGAGGATCTGCCCGGTCATCATCCCCGGCATCGAGACCAGTCCGGCGGCGGCCATGGCGTTGATGATCGGCACCATCCCCGTCCGCACGGCCGCGCGCAGCGGCCCGCCGAGGGCTTCGCGTCGCGTGGCGCCGAAGGTAAGCCGCAACTCGATCTCTGCGGAACGGGTCGCCAGGTGATCGAGGAATCGATCGAGGCACAGCGAGATTCCGTTGAGCGAGTTGCCGAGGATCATTCCCAGCAACGGGATCACGTACTGCGGCTCGTACCACGGCTCAACACCGATCACCAGCTGGGTCACGACCCCGCCAACCACCAGGCACGAAGCGGCCAGTGCCAGCCAGGAGTCCAGATAGATCGCTCGATAACGGTGCGACGAGCGGGCCACCGCCTCGCGGGCGGCAAAGAGGGTCATCAGCACCACCAGGCCCACCACCAGGGCCGGCACCCGCAGGGCAAAGACGCGCTCGAGAATCAGACCCAGGAGCCCGAGCTGGATCACGGTGCGCAGAGCCGCGATACCGAGCCGCCTCTCGACCCCGAGACGCAGCGCAATGGAGACGACTCCAGCCGCCACGACCAGCAGCGTGGCGATCGCCAGCTGCAGGGGTCCGAGCTCGATCAGGTTTCCCATCATTGAGCCCCGCTCGGAACGTCGCTCAGACAGCCGTCGGCAAGAAGGATCCGCCGGTCGGCCTTCGCCCCGAGTTCACGGTAGTGGAGGGCGCAGAGCAGCATCCTTCCCGGTCGGCGCGCGAACCGAAGCAACAGTTCGAAGCAGGCGGCGGCCGAGTCCGGATCGAGCCCGGAGAGCGGCTCGTCGCCCACCAACACCGGCGGGTCCCAGAGCAAGCCCCGCACCAGGCCGAGACGGTGTCGCTCGCCCCCGGAGAGAGTTCGCACCTCCCGATCGAAGGGTAGGTGGTCGAGACCCACCTCCGTCATCAGCCGAACGGCGTCGTCCTCGTCAAAAGTGCGCTCGCCGCCCGCGCGCTGGCGGAACGGGAAGCTGATGTTTTCCCGCACCGTTCCCGGCAGCATCGGCGCATCCTGGGGAAGCAGGGTCACCCGCGCCCGCCACGAGCACAGGGCCCCATCCTCGTACTTCGCGCCTTCAAGGGTTCGCTGGGCAGCGGGCGCCGGATCGAGAGCCACCAGCTGGCGCAGAAGCGTGCTCTTCCCGCTGCCCGAGGGTCCCTCGAGCGACACGAACGACCCCTCCGGCAGCGCCACCGTCGCATCCTCGAACAGCACCCTCCCCTCGCCGTCACGCGCCGAGAAGGGACCGCACTGAAGGAACGCACTCATGCGTGGAGTTTAACCCGGGTCCAATTTTCGGCGTCGATCTGCGCGTTCCGCGCAAAGCGAAGCCGAAAATTGGAGAACAGGAAATCTCTCACGGAGAATAAATCGGGCGTAAGATCGGGTCATGCCCGTTGCTCCGCTGCGGCGGATCCTTCACTGCGACATGGACTGCTTCTTCGCGGCGGTCCACATGCGCGACGATCCGGGGCTGCGGGGCAAACCGGTGGTCGTGGGCGGCGACCCTTCGGGCCGCGGGGTGGTGGCGGCGGCCAGCTATGAAGCGCGCAAGTACGGAATCCACTCGGCGATGCCGGCCGCTCAGGCTCGGCGCCAATGCCCGCACACCATCTTCCTGCGGCCCGATTTCAGCCGCTACCGTCGCGAGTCCGAAAAAATATTCGCCATCTATCGGCAGTTCACGCCCCTCATCCAGACGCTGTCGCTCGACGAGGCCTACCTCGATGTCAGCGAACACCTTGGCGATTTCGGCAGCGCCACCGCCATCGCCGAGGAGATAAGGCGCAGGGTGCGGTCCGAGCGACGCCTCACCGTCAGCGTTGGGGTCGGTCCCAACAAGCTGGTGGCCAAGATTGCCTCCGACGTCGACAAGCCCGACGGTCTGACCGTGGTTCGGCCCTCAGAAGCGGAGGCCTTTCTCGCTCCCTTGCCCGTTCGCCGCCTCTACGGCATCGGTCCGGCCACCGAGAAGACCCTCGGCGAGCTGGCGATCACCACAGTCGCCGAGCTCCGCACGACCTCCCTCGACCTTCTGCTGGACCGATTCGGAAGCTGGGGCCGCACGCTGTGGGAGCACTCCCGGGGCATTGACCACCGGCCGGTGCGCGCCCACCAAGTGCGCAAGAGCCTGAGCACCGAACGGACCTTCGAAGAGAACCTGAGGGACCTCGATTCGATGGATAATATTCTCGAATCCATGGCGGACGAGGTCGCCCGCGGCCTCGAAAAGCGCAGGCTCGCCGCGTGCACGGTAACGATAAAGGTGCGCTATCCCGACTTCACCACCCTCACCCGCTCCCACACCCTGCCAGTGCCGACCTCGGAAGCGGCCACGATCGCCACGATCGCCCACGAGCTCTTACGGCGCACCGATGCCGCCCGCCGCTTGGTCCGCCTCCTCGGGGTCGGGGCCAGCAACCTCGTGCCGGGAGATCTCGGGCAGCGAGCTCTCTTCGAAGAAACTTAGTAAGAACCACGAA
>DAOWFV010000168.1 GCA_030637805.1 Acidobacteriota bacterium
GCAGAACGAAGCGGGAAGAGCTCATACCAATTCGGAATTCGGAATTCGGAATTCGGAATTATCGGCGCGGGGAGGAAATCGTGGATATTGAGGCATGTTTGGCCGCGCTTGGGCGCTCCGCTTCGGAGGTGGCATCCTCTCAGGAAGCACGATCCGAGAACACCGCACCGAAACCGGAAAGACTCTCAACGAACGTGGGGATGGTCCGTCATTCCGAATTCCTAATTCCGAATTCCTAATTCCTAATTGCATCCCCGGTATCCCCGACTCCTCGATCACCTTCTCGATGAACAGGTTGAGCTCCTCGATCTCCTCGATCGTGAACTGCCCGTCCTCGAAGGCCAACCGTACCCGTTTCCCGAACTCGCCCATCAGCGGGTAGGGGTCCGCGGAGGTCTCGAGGACGGTGCGGAAACGCTCGAGGTTTCGGGTCGTGCGCAGCCGCTCACCCGGCGCCAGCTGGAATGGCAGGCCCTGCACCACCTGCTGTCTCCCTCGCTCCATGGACATCCAGACGCTCTTGCGCAAGAGGGAGACCCCGCCGAACAACGCCGCAACCAGGAGAACGATGCCGATCACGCACCCGTAGGCGGGCGCCCGGCCGCACCCGCCGCCGGAGCGCCAGGGCTCCTTGCCCGAGGGAGGCGGCATCGTGAAGATCTCGGGCTGCGCCTCACCTTCGGGTCTTGGAGCGGGCTTCGCTTCGGGCTCCTCGAGCGGGGTCTTCTCCTCGTCCATCGGAGCATTGTAAGGGAGACATTTTTGAGTTTTTAGTTTTTAGTTTTTAGTTTTGAGTTGCTGACGGCCTGCGGCCGTCGCGACCCCCCGCGGGCTAAATTCTTAGTTCTTAATTCTCAATTCTCAATTCCCGACCCCCGCGGAGATCAGAAGCGCAATGCCGAGACGCGTGCGGGCGCGATGACCGGACGTGAGGCCGAATTCGGAGTTCGGAATTCGGAATTCGGAATTTCAGGCGCGGAGGACGATCGGGTATCGTGAGGCCGGTTGGCCGCGCTTGGGCGCGTTGACCGGGCGTGCCGTCTCCGACGATTTTGGGGAGTGTCGCGTTGAACCAGGCAAGGCCTTGAGTCCCAAATATCGTCGGAGGGAGCAACCTCGGGGAGCGCGATGGCAGAAGGCCGCGTTGAAATCGGAAGCGCCCTTCTGGACCTCGGGCTCGGGCACGGAGACGGCATGAGATCTCATATTTCGAGCTGCAAATTGCGAATTCCCCATCCGCCTCAACAGCGTGATCCGATGCGGGAGGCGGAAAATTCCGAATTCCGAATTCCGAATTCCGAATTCGAGGCGCAGTCATGCGGCTGACCGACATTCCCCTCGACCGCCCCGTCGCGACGTTGATGCTGCTGCTCAGCCTGACGGTATTGGGAACGGTGGCTGTGTTCTTGCTGCCACTGGACTTCATGCCGGTGGTCAAGGAGCCGGAGATTGACATCGAGATTCCCTTCCCGGGCAGCCATCCGCTGGAGAGCCTGCGCGAGGTCGTGGAACCTATCGAGGACGAACTGGCGACCATCCCGGACGTCAAGAGCATCAACGGCCACTCGGAATCCGGGATGGCCCGGCTCGAGGTGCGTTTCGACTGGAACGTGGACATCGACATCAAGAAGATGGAGGTGAGAGAGGCGGTCGAGCGCGCCCGTCCCAATCTCCCCGACACCATCGGCCACATATCGATCCAGGGCGACACCGACGGCGGCAGCGCCCAGGTGCTGGCGGGACGCATCTCCGCCGAGCGCGACCTCTCCGAGTCGTGGGACCTCCTCGACCGCCGCATCGGCAGGCCGCTGGAGCGGATCAAGGGCGTGGCGCGGGTGGATCTCTACGGCGTCGAGCCGCAACAGGTGCGCATCGACCTCGACCTGGACGCTCTGCGGCGTCACGGTGTCGCCGCCGGGGAGGTCCTGAGCACGGTCAATGCCGCGAACCAGGATGTGGACGCAGGGGTCATCCGCGGCGACGTCGTGCGCTACGAGGTGCGCACGCTGACCCGCTTCCGCTCGGCCGAGGAGATCGCCGCCCTGCGCGTCGGCCATGACGGCCTGCGCATCGCCGACGTCGCGGTGGTCGAGCTGCGCGAGCCGCGCCTCGACTACGGCCGTCACCTCGACCAATCGTTCGCGGTCGGCATCGACGTCTACAAGGAGCCCACCGCCAACACCGTGGAGGTCGTCGACAGGGCGCTCGAGCGCATCGAGGAAATCAAGCGAGACCCGCAGCTCGAGGGCATCAACCTGCTGATCTGGGAGAACCAGGGCGAGGCGATCCGCAACTCGCTTGGCGGGCTGCGCAACGCGGGCTTCTACGGCGGCATCATGGCGATCGCCGTGCTGCACTTCTTTCTCCGCAGGTGGCGCACCACCCTCATCGTCGCCACCGCCATCCCCTTTTCGCTGCTCGTCACCTGCGGCGCGATGTTTGCCCTCGGCTCGCAGTTCAACGTGCTCACGCTGCTCGGTTTGATGCTCGGGGTCGGCATGCTGGTGGACAACGCGGTGGTGGTAATCGAGAACATCCACCGCTACGAAGGTCTCGGCATGGCCCCGCCCGAGGCGGCGCGCCTGGGCGCCCGTCAGGTGGCGTTGGCAGTGGTGGCCTCCACGGCCACCACGGTCTTCGTGTGGTCGTGGCTCTTCGTCTCGGAGCGCAACACCATGGTCATCATGATGGGTGCGGTGGCGCTCACCATCTGCCTCGCGGTGGCCTGCTCGCTGCTCATCTCGCTGACCTTCATCCCGCTCGCGGCAGCGCGCTTCGCCCCCGCCGAGGAGGTTCGCCCCGGAGTGGTTATCAGGCGGCTGGTGCCGGCCTACCGCCGGGTGCTCGACTGGACCCTCGACCATCGGCTGGTGACACTCACATGTCTCTTCCTGATCGCAGCTTCCGCGGCTTGGCCCTTGATGAAGATCGAGAAGTCGGGTGACATGCCGATGCAGAGCCGTGAGGTGCCGATCTTCTACCGCATCTACGACGACGTTTCCAAGGAGGTCATGGAAGGCTACGTCGACATTGTCGAGGACTGGGTCTTCAGCCGCAAGGCCGAGCTCGAATTCGACAGCGTCTACTCCTGGTACACCGAGCGCGGCTTCGGCATGACCCGGGTCTACCTGCCCGAACACGAAGCCAGCCCCGAGTCCGTCGCCCGCCTGCGCTCGAAGCTGCGCGAGGGATTGCCGGAGATCCCGGGTGTCAAGCTCGAAGTAGGGGACCGCGACATGTGGCGCCACCGCGGCGGACAGGACCGGCGCATGGTTTCGGTGGCCCTGCACGGGGAGGACCCGGAGTACCTCGAGGATCTCGCCATCCAGGTCGAGGACCGCATGCGGGGAATGGAGCACCTCGACGACATCTGGGGCCCCACCGTGCACGGCACCAAGGAGCTGCGCCTGCTCATCGACCCGGAGGCGGCCCACAGCCTCAACGTCAGTCCGCGGAGCATCGCCGACGCGGTGGGCTTCGCCTTCCGCGGCCGCCGCCTGCGCCGCTTCCAGGGTCCGGACGGTGAGGTCGAGATGGTGCTCGGGCTACCCGAGGAGGCGCAGCCCGGCATCGACGCCCTCGCCGATCTGCCGATCCCCAGCCGTGACGGCAGCCTCGTACCCCTGAGCTCGGTGGCCGAGGTCACGATCGCCCGCACCCCCGAACGCATCCGGCGAGAGGACCGACAGACCACCCAGAGGGTGACCGCACAGTTCGAAAAAGATGCGGTCACAACCGAGGAGGCGCAGGCCCTGGTGCGCGAGAGGATGGAGGGGTTCACCGTACCGGAGGGCTACTCCTGGGACTTCGGCCAGTGGGGCCGCGAACGGGATGACGCGCTCGGCACCATGACCCGGGGAGTGGTGCTCTCCCTGGTCGCGGTGATCCTGCTGATGGCGGCCCTCTTCGAATCCTTCACCCAGCCCTTCGCCATCCTGATCACCCTTCTTCTCGCGTTCTTCGGCGCCTTCTGGAGCCTGTGGCTCTTCGGCTTCGATCTCAACCCGATCGCCTTCATGGGAATCATCATCCTCATCGGAATCGTAGTCAACAACGGCATCGTCATGGTCGACCACGTCAACTCACTCCGGGTCTCCGGTGTGGAGCGGCGACAGGCGCTGATCGAGGGCTGCGGCGACCGCCTGCGTCCGGTGATGATGACCGCGATCACCACCATCTTCGGTTTGCTGCCTCTGGCCGTCGCCCGTGCCACGGTGGCCGGCGCCTACATCGACTCGATCGCGGTGGTGGTGATCGGCGGGCTCGCTACCTCGACCATCTTCACCCTCCTCGCCCTGCCGGTGTGGTACACAACCCTCGAGGATGTCGGCGCCGCGGTCCTGCGCGCTCTGCCCAGACGCCTGAGCGGAGGCGGCATCAAGCTGCCGGAGGGCAGCGTGCTGGCGGACGCCGAGCGCGGCTGAGGGGTCCCGGCGCGTCTCCGTGCCCGTGCCCGATGTTCAGCAGGGCGCTTCCGACTTCACTGCGACCTTCCTATCGGCACTCTGCCCGAGAGGATGCCAGGCACGCCGCCATGACGTTGAGGACAACGTCATGGCGGGATGCCAGGCACCTCCGAAGAGGCGCGCCCAGGCGCGGGCAAGACGCTCCAATCCAGCCGGCCGCCTCCCCGCGCCGGTAACTCAAAACTCAAAACTAAGAACTCAAAACTGACCAGCGCCGATAATTCAAAATTGAGAATTGAGAATTGAGAATTCTCCCTCGCTTACGGCGCCCAGTGCAGCCCCAGCGCCCTCGCTAAGAAGGTCGCCATCTGGGCGCGGGTGACTACGGCAGTCGGCCGGAAGGTGCCGTCCGGGTAGCCGGTGGTGATGCCGGAGGCGGCGAGGGCCTCGATCTCCTGGAACGCCCAGTAGCCCGGGGCAACGTCCGGGAAGGTCGGGTCGACCGGCGCAGGGCTGATCTGGCGGTTCCAGTACACCAGGACTCCGCGGAGCTTGACGCTGTAGGTCGGAGGCAACGTTACCCAGAGGTAGTACGAATTGTGGACGAATTGTAGCCCGTTAAAGAACCGATAAAAGACCGTATGATCGGGGGAGATGTTCACCCAAGTCGACGCGACCCCTGGGGTTCCGGTCCCCACCCAGCTCTGGATCTCCACGCTCCCCTTGTTCGGGCCCCACTGCCATCCACGGCGGAGCCGGACCGAAAAATCTGGCCCGCCGCTCTTCTCATAGACGACCCGATAGCCCTGGATCTGCGCCCCGGTCGGCAGTCGCACCGCGGCGAAAACATCCTCGTAGGCGGCCGGGCTGCACCAGAAACCGTCGCCTTGGTCCTGGTACTTGCAGTTCCCCGACGTGTCCGAGCAGACGAACTCCTCGGCCGACACGTAGTGGATATTGGTTCCCGATCCCCAGAAGTCCGGGTCGTTCTCCTGTGCGGCTGCGGAACCCGCCAACCCAAGAACGAAAATCCCGAGAACCACGATGCGGAGCCGGCCATTACGACAGTTGATCATGAGATCCTCCTTTTCGAGAGCTGATGTCTTTTGGTCAATATAGGCCGCTGTGGGATTTTTGTCATCTCGGATCAAGAGTGTGGGAACTGGAACCGAAAATAGTTTTGAGTTTTGAGTTTTGAGTTGCCTGCGCGCGGCCCGTTTGAACAACTTGAAAATACTGCCCGCGCTGGGGCGCGCTCGTTCGGAGGTAAGAACTTCCTCATGCGTGCACGTCCGTGCTCCTGCCCCTGCCCGTGCCCGGTGTCCTGAAGATCGCCTCCGATTTCAGCGAGGCCTTTCTATCGTCGCGCTTCCCGTGGATTGCCAAGTACGTAATTGTGGAGAACGAGCTGCTCGAGCCTTGCGATCTCCTCACAATTACGTACATGGCACGTCCCGTTCAGCGCGCGGTTCGAGGTTCCGGGTTCGCGGTGCTGGTAGGCGACGCGACCTTTCTATCGGCACTCTGCCCGAGAGGATGCCAGGCACGCCGCCATGACGTTGAGGACAACGTCATGGCGGGATGCCAGGCACCTCCGAA
>DAOWFV010000103.1 GCA_030637805.1 Acidobacteriota bacterium
GACCGGCCGGCGGGATGAACGCGAGTCGGATCTCGCCGCCTCCAGTCCGCGGCGCCTCGACCCACGCTCCCTCAGGCCCGAGCGCCGCCCCGGCCGCTGGAAGATCGGGGTGCGCGGCGTGGACACCCTCATTTTCGGCAGGTCCGACGTCGACCTGAGAGCGGTCGAACAGCTCGAGGACCCCTCACAGCTTCGGGCGATCGGCTGGTTGATGGGTAGGCTGTCGGAGGAGCGCAGTGGACCGATCGAGCCCCAGCCGCGCATCGCTGAGATGCTCGAACGTCTTGGCCGCGGCGACTGGGACTGGCTCACCGGCCGGCCCGACGGCGATCTCGCCATCCCCCGCCCCCACGAGGTGATGGCAGCCCTCAACCGGCTCCGCGAGGCGCGCCTCCGCCCGTCGAACCCCGAAGACCTGTAACGCCGATGCCCGAGCTGCCCGAGGTCGAGACCGTTCGCCGTAGCCTCGAGCTCCACCTCGCGGGTCGCACCATCACGGGCGTCGAGGGAGAAGCGGTAAAGCTCCGGCGCCCCCTCGACCCGAAATCGCTGGCGAGAATACTGGTCGGGCGCCGTCTCGAAGCCTTTCGCCGTCGCGGCAAGTTCCTGCTCGTAGATCTCGAGCCTGAAGGTACGATTCTCGTCCATCTCGGCATGTCGGGCCGCCTCCAGATCGCACAGCCTTCCGAACCGCGGCTGCCCCACAACCACCTGGTCCTCCTTCTCGACGACGGCCGTGAGCTCCGTTACGCGGACACCCGCCGTTTCGGCCTCGTTGACTGGCTGGCCCCGGGCGCCGAGGCCATGGATTCCTCTCTCAGCAAGCTCGGCGTGGAGCCGCTGGACCCCCATATCGCCGAGATCTTGCCCTCCCTCCTGCATGCACGGCGGGCGCCGGTCAAGGCCCTGTTGATGGACCAGCGCCTGATCGCGGGCGTCGGCAACATCTATGCCGCTGAGGCCTTGTGGCGGGCACGTATCCGCCCCACCCGCGCCGGCAACCGGACCTCTCTCAACCGGCTGACCAATCTCGCTGTAGCGGTTCGGGGGGTGCTGACCGAGGCCGTCGCGCAGGGCGGAACAACCCTCCGCGACTACGCAACGCCCGAAGGCGGTTACGGCTACTTCGCCCTCGAGCTCAAGGTGTACGGCCGCCAAGGCGAGCCTTGCCCGTCCTGCGGCTCGACCCTGCGCGCCGGCGTCATCGCCGGCCGCACCACTGCTTGGTGCCCGATCTGCCAGAGATAAGCCTGCCGAGCCTCAAGCTTGCGGGAAAAAACTCGCGCCCATCCAATCCGGAAATTTCGGATTTCGAATTTCGAATTTCCGCAACCCGTGGTCACTGCTGAGTCGAGGGCTCTGGGAAGAGCATGAGAGTCTCTCCGCTTTCGAGCTGTACGGTGCCGGCGACGACCTCCTCCACATCCGAGTCATTCGTGACGCAGGTGGCGGTGATCAGCCCCGAACCCTTGGTACCGCGGGCGCGGAAGACGTAGTCCTCTTCGCCCGCCGTCACGATGCTCTTTCCGAGGTCGACCTCGAACTCCTCAATCCGCCCGAGGTGCTCGATGATCACCGGGTTGTCGCGCAGGTCCGCCTCCACCTCGCCGGCGAATACAGCGAGACCGAGGCTTAACACGATCCAGCCGCCGATGGCGGCGCCG
This sequence comes from Acidobacteriota bacterium, assembly GCA_030637805.1. Lineage (GTDB taxonomy): Bacteria > Acidobacteriota > Thermoanaerobaculia > Thermoanaerobaculales > Sulfomarinibacteraceae > Sulfomarinibacter. The sequence continues at coordinate 1,665 of DAOWFV010000103.1, forward strand.
AGGATCGCGACGACCGCACACCCGCCACACCCCCAGAGAAGGAATCGGGATTTCTTCGTGGGAGGAACCTGCCCGAAATCCTCGGCCATCACGGGCTGCGGCGAGGACGACGGCCCGACCGGCTGGTACTCCTGACTCATAGTACGAGTTTATACCGAGAACACCGCTGGCTCGGCCAAATGGTCCTCCGAAGCGTGCTCTTGTCGTGTGCCGGCGTTCGTCCGCTACTGCAGGAAGGCCTCGACGGAGGCTCCCTCCCGCTTTCTCAGGTTGACGCAGTCCAGTACCGCCTCCGTCACCTTGCGGAGAGTTGAACCACAGATTACACCCCTTCGCGTCCATCTGAGTCTGCTTGTCGGTCCCGCTGGATTCGGCAACCGCGCACTCAGACTCGGGCGACGAACTGCCCAGAGGAATGCAGGAGCCAAGGTTCAAGGCTCAAGGTCTCAGGTCTCAGGTCTCAGGCTTCAGGATTCGTTGAAAAACTCACGGAAGTAACAGGTAGGACTTGACATCGCAGGAGTCCAACCGACAACCTTGGTGCGACCCGCGACCCGCGACCTGCAACCTGTGTTCTGCGACCTGAGACCTGAGACCTGAGACCTGAGACCTGAGACCTGTGCCCTGTGCCCTGTGCCCTGTGCCCTGTGCCCTGCATCTACCCTATGGGCTTCGGCGGCTCGAGCTTCCCGTCTGCGACGTACTCCTTGGTCCAGCCTTTGACCAGACCGGTCAGGAGCAGGATCGAGATCAGATTCGGGACCGTCATCAGCCCGAGGGCCATGTCGCCGAAGGCCCACACCAGCTCCAGCGAGTAGACCGCCCCGAGGAAATGCGCGATGCAGAAGACCACGCGGTAGGGCATGACCCAGCGGGGGCCAACGAGGTAAAGGATTGAGCGGTCTCCGTAGTAGGACCAGCTGATGGCCGTGGAGAGCCCGAAGAAGAACACCGCAATGGTCACCAGCAGGTGCCCCTGGCCGAACGCGAAACCGCCAAGCCCCTCCCGGAAGGCCCACGCTGTGAGTGGCGAGCCATTCTGCATCGCCCGCCCCCGCATCAGGAGTACGCCGTCCGCCGGGTCGCCATCCTCGGCCAACACCGCACCGTCACTCAGGTTGCCCTCATCCTCGGCTTCGAGCACGATCAGGCCCGAAAAAGGACGCATATTTCGCAGCAGCACTGGATCGTCGGCAATCAGTATCTCGGCGTCGTCGACCAACGCGTGATTTCGAACCAGCGCGAACTCGATTGGATGACCGTCGCGCACCACGAGCGCCCCGATGGCGAGGTCGGTCTCATCGATGTCACCGTTGACCCGGACATCACCACCTCTGTGGATCGCCGTGATGGCCGACTGCTCGTTGACAATGAGTTGTTGCTCCTGCTTATCCTTCCAGACGCCCGAGATCAGAATCACCAGACCGGTCATGGTGCAGATGAGCAGGGTGTCGATGAACGGACCGAGCATCGCCACCACTCCTTCGCGGATCGGCTCGTCGGTCTTGGCCGCGGCGTGGGCGATGGGCGCCGACCCCTGGCCGGACTCGTTCGAGAAGAGCCCGCGTTTGACGCCCCAGGTGAGCATGAAGATAAAGGTGCCGCCGGCGAAGCCGCTGATCTGCGCGGCCGGTTGGAAGGCCGATCTGAAGATCAGTGCCAGGGTTCCCGGCACCTGGTCCACGTGAAGAAGGACCACGAAGAGGCTCGCACCGACATAGAGAGCGGCCATGAACGGGACCAGCTTCGATGTCACGCGTCCGATACGGCGTATGCCGCCGAGGATCACCGCTGCCACGAGGGATGAGAGGACCAGCCCCGTGACCCACGTGGGAACCCCGAGGTCCTGCCGGAACTGGTCGGCAACGGTGAACGACTGCACGGCGTTCCCGGACCCGAAGGAGGAGATCACCGTGAAGCAGGCAAAGGCGATAGCGAGGGGCTTCCACGAGCGGCCGAGGCCACGCTCGATGGAGTACATCGGTCCGCCGGCGGCCGAACCGCCGGGGAGAATAGTCCTGAATTTCATGGCCAGCGTGCACTCGGTGTACTTGAGCGCCATCCCGAAGACCGCGGTGACCCACATCCAGAAGAGGGCGCCAGGGCCTCCGTAGTGGATCGCGGTGGCGACGCCCGCGATGTTGCCGATGCCGACGGTTGCCGAGAGCGCGGTGGTGAGTGCCTGGAAGTGTGAAAGATCACCCTCGTGCTCGGGGTCGTCGTACTCGCCGCGAATCACCCGCAGACCGTGGCGGAAGTACCGAACCTGGATCCAACCGAGGCGGAAGGTCGTGACGAGTCCGGTACCGACCAGCAGCACCACCAGCAGCGGCATCTGCTCCGGCCAGCCCCAGATCAGCCCGCTGACCGTCTCGATGACTTGACTCACCCACTCGAATAGACCATCCATGTATGTCGTCTCCCTCTGCGCCCGATTCGAAGAGCTGCTTTACCAGGCGGGTAGCCATGCTATCCGAGCACGAGCCACACTCGCAACTAAAGACACGGAAGAGAGCTATAATGCCCCGCCGAAGGAGACCGATTATGCGTCACTCAACCATTCCGGTTCTTGCCCTCTTTCTCATTCTCGCAGCCTGCGGCGGGCAGCCCACCGGAGAGCAACCCGAAACCGTCGCGAGCAACGAGGCCGTGCCCGACGACGATATCCACCGTATGGCGACCGGGATGCCGTCCGACGATGTGCTCTCGACCGCGATGTCCGGGGCAATGGGAGGCTCCATGGGCGGCCTCAACACCGAGGTTGGCGTCCTCCCGGAGATCGCGGACGCTTGGTCCGGAGTCAGAGTTCGGCTCGTCGATATCGAGAGTGGAGATGCCCAGCTTGTTGAAGTTCAGCTCGGCGAAACAGTCTCGCTGGGCTCGAGCGGCCTCACTCTCACGGCCCACACTTTCATCCCCGACTTCGTGATGGACGAGGGCGGCATCACCAGCCGCTCGGCCGATGCCAACAACCCGGCCGCGAACGTGGTTATCACCGAGGAGGGCGCGGAGGACTACGAGGGCTGGCTCTTCGCCGCCATGCCCGGGATCCATCCGTTCCCGCACGAGCAGTATCAGGTGCTGCTGGTTGAGGGCCTGCCGGCGGAGTGATATGTAATCGCCGGAGAGTCTCCCGGGAAACCGACCAAGCGCATCACTAATGATGCTAGTTTTGTAGAGCCGAGGCGTCACCACCCGGCTGCCACGGCAGGGAGCCCGTCACCAGCCCAGACAGGGTCGGCTGGCCGAAACGCGGCACTTTATAGCGTACGCCTCCAGAACAGGAGACCCAGCCCCAGGGCCGCGAGAAGACCCGCGAACAGTACAATTCCGAGCGGCGAGATCGCCGGGATGGCCTGCGCCTGCTGGTCCTGCCACTCCTGAGCGGTCTGGGGACAGGTTCCGTAGGGTCCGTAGCACGAGTCCAGCACCAGACCGGTGTCGCACTGGTAAACAATGAAGAACTCGCCCGTGGTCGCGGCGCTCGGCGGCGTTTCTCCGACGTAGGCGTACGAGCCGATGATCGTACCAGGCGGCTGGTCGGGAGACACCGGCATGCCATACCCGACAAAGGTGCCCGAATAGTTGGCCAGGCCAGTGCCCTGCTCGAAGGACCCGAGGACGGTCCCGTCCAATAGGGTCGTCTCTCCGAACTCCCGCACGGCGTCCACCGACGTCAGGGTGATGTCGAGATCCGCGTTCGTGCAGTCCGCACCGGCGTTCAGGGCCACACCCTCGGCAGTTACGGTTGCCTGCAGCACACTCTTTTCGGAGGGTTGAACCCGGACCGCCTCGCCGGTAGTCAAAGAGCCCTGGTGGTCCCCACCTCCTGTCGCTTCGGATACGGGCACGTAAAGCCCCGCCATTAGCACCACCACGACCAGTACCACTGCGCGCCTTCTCATATGAAACCTCCCCCTTCTTTCCTGCGGCATTTTAGATACACCTGACTAATAAACACCACACGACCAGGGTTGTCAATCCCGACAGACGGCCCATCCACGCCGTCACTGGGACCGCCGGTCCTAAGACCTGGAACGTTGTCAGTCGCGTTCGAACGTCTCGTCCAGCCACCGAGCTACGACGCCTGCGACCCTTGCACCTGCACGCGATGATGAACTCCGCATGGCACTGGCGGCACTGCACCCAGGCAGACCCGCTTCGAACACACCGCAGTCGAGATACTTCATCACGACGTCATCGACGAAGCCGCGCCAGTGATCCCAGCCTGCGATGCGAGAAACCGACACCGGTTTGAAACTGACCAAAACCGCAAGTCCTGACACCTCTCGGTCTGGGTCTATCGGTAGAATGGTTGGGCGGAGTGATGCAGCGGAAGATGAAGCACATGCCAGAGAGACAACCGGATCTCGGAAATGTCGGTGCTGTAAATCGGATGGCGGCCAGCCGCCACCGGTTGTTGCTGACGTTCGGATTGTTTGTTGGCCTTTCCTCCGGCGCATCGATCGGGCAGCCGGGCGAGGCCTCGTCGCCACCGCAGAAGTCGACCCAGGCAACTCCGATCTGCGCCTATTCCATCATCAACACCTTCCCCCACGACCCGTACGCCTTCACCCAGGGGCTGGTCTACGACAACGGCGATCTCTTCGAAGGCACCGGGCTCTGGGGCGAGTCGACGTTGCGAAGGGTCGATCTCGAGACAGGCGATGTTCTGCAGATCCTGGACCTTTCCCCGGCCTATTTCGGAGAGGGGGTCACTCTGCACGACAACCGGCTGATTCAGCTCACCTTCCAGTCAGGGATTGGTTTCGTTTATAACCGCGATACCTTTGCAATCCTGGACAACTTCACCTATCCCACCCAGGGTTGGGGATTGACCCATGATCAGCAACGGTTGATCATGAGCGACGGCTCGTCGACGCTTCGCTTTTGGGACCCTACGACATTTGTAGAGACTGGGCAGGTCCAGGTCTACGACGATCAAGGACCAGTCATCCGGCTCAACGAGCTCGAGTATATCCAAGGCGAAGTCTTTGCCAATATCTGGCTGACCGACCTCATCGCCAGGATCAATCCGACAACTGGTCAGGTGATTGCCTACATCGATCTGACTGGACTGCTCGGCCCCGGCCCCTGGATTCCCACACCGGATGTCCTCAACGGAATCGCTTATGACTCCGAGAACAACCGCCTCTTCGTAACCGGCAAACGATGGCCGCAGCTCTTCGAGATCGAACTCCTCGGCTGCCCTCCCCTGCCGGTCTTCGTCGATGGATTTGAATCCGGGGATACTTCGGCGTGGTCGGCGGTCGTGGGGTCGGGCTAGCTAGCCCGTTGATCTCACCGAGTGTTTGCTGCGGCTCGCGAAATGGTGAAAAGAGCGGTCTATAGGAACTTCCAGAAGTTCGCCAACATGGTGCCCTTGCGCACCCGCCGGCGGAACCGCCCGGTTAACGCGAGCGCGCCGAGGGTCGCGAACTTACCCAATCCCCTGCCGTACATCAGCGGCATCGCCGCCCTCATGAACTGGCCGAAGTCCTCGTCGTAGGGGTAGTACCAGGGCATCGCCTCGTCGTCGCCGGGGTCGCGGATCACGTACTTGATGTTGACCATGTTGTAGAGGCCGAACTGGCCGTGGGTTCTTCCGATACCGCTCTCGCGCACCCCGCCCCATGACCCGGTGACCTCGGCGGCGGTCACCAGGTGTTCGTTGATGGTCACCGTCCCTGCGTCGAGCTCGCGCTGCAGCCGCGCCGCAGTTGCCTTCGAACGAGTCCAACCCGAGGCCGTGAGGCCGAAGTTCGAGTCGTTGGCTCGACGAATGGCCTCATCCAGCGAGTCCACCGCCGTGATCGGCAGCACCGGGCCGAAGGTCTCCTCGCGCATTACCTCCATGCTGTCGTCGACGTCCACCAGCACCGTCGGCGGATAGAAGAAGCCCGGGCCCTCCGGCAGCTCGCCGCCGGTGAGCGCCCGTGCTCCGCCGGCCAGCGCGTCCTCGACCTGCCGGGCCACGATGTCGCGCTGTCCCTTGGATGTCATCGGACCGATGTCCGTGTTGGGCAACGATGGGTCGCCCATCCGCAGCTCCCGCGTGAGATCGACAATCCGCCGCACCAAGGGGTCATAGATCGGCCTCTCTGCGTAGACCCGCTCGATCGAGGCGCAGGTCTGGCCGGTGTTGACAAAGGCCCCCCAGACAAGGCCGCGGGCGGTACGTTCGAGCCTCGCATCGGCCGCTACCACGGCGGCGTCCTTGCCACCTAGCTCGAGCTGGGCCGGGATGATGCGCTCGGCGCAGCGGCGGGCGACGTGGCGCCCCACGTCCACCGAGCCGGTGAACAAGACTTTGACCACGTCCGGGTTGTCGAGGACGGCGTCGGTGGCCGAGCCCGGGAGGGCGACGGTGTTGAGCACACCCGGCGGCATCCCGGCTCTCCGCGCCATGTCACCGAGCGCCAGACCTACAAGTACGGTCGCCGAAGCAGGCTTGAAAACAAGCGTATTGCCGGCGCCCAACGCCGGCACGATCTCACCCATCGGGATGGTCACCGGGTAGTTCCACGGGGTGATCACCGCCATCACGCCCAGAGGGTCGAAACGGTAGCCGGCCTCCCAGTGGGCGAACAGCACCTGGTCCGGTTTGACGGGACGAAACGCCAGCATCTGTTTGAGGTGCTCGGAGTAGTACGAGAGGGTCGCCAGAGCCGGGAAGACGTCTACCAGGTGCGCTTCGGCCACCGGCTTCCCGCCCTCCATCGAGACCAGTCGGGCCAGCTCCTCCTCCTCGGCAAGCATGATCTCCAGCCAGCGGGCGAGGATCTTCTGCCGCTCCTCCACCGGGGTTTGCGACCACTCGGGGAAGGCCTCCTTCGCGGCCTCGACGGCGGCCGCAGCGCCCTCGCCGTCGAGGGCGGACACCGTCGCGATCACCTCCTCGGTGGCAGGATTGATGCTGGTAATAGAGCGGGGCCCGGCGACGTCCCTGTTGGCGATGATGGATTGCTTCAGGAAATTCATGCCTCGGATTGTAGCGCAACGATGCACTGCGGAGAGAAGCCGTCAGCTATGAACTTTCAGCAGAGCCTCCTGCAAAATTCAATATCAAATTCGGCCTCCGTCGGATAAAACAGGATCAAGAGTTGCGGGCGAGACGCCCGCACCACAAAAACCGTCA
>DAOWFV010000066.1 GCA_030637805.1 Acidobacteriota bacterium
GCCGCCATGTGGCTAATGCGAGGCAGGCGGGCAGCTAGCCCGCACTTCTCACCAGGTCTCGTGACGAGGGCGGCGAAGGGTAGTGAGATTTTGGGTTTTTCGCGAATCGGGCGACGCAGGCGTAGTCGCACTACGTTAAGGAGCACGATTTGCGAAAAGCACGACAGATCGCTGCCATTCGCCGCCCGCAGTAGATACTTGGTGAGAAGTGCGGGCTAGAGCGAGGAGTCGCTCCAGGCACTCAGGTTGCCGCTTTCGAAGCCGTCGGAAAACAGCTCCAGCGACGCCGAGACGGAGAGACTGAGCTCGAGGAGCTGGGCCGAGTTCGTCGCGTCACCCGTGATCTCCACATAGTACTCGCCGGCGCCGCTCGCAAGATCGACCCCGGTGAGGTCCTCGGGGTCTCCGAGTCCACCGAGATCGGCCGAAGCGATCTCGGTGGTGCCGTCGACATCCAGCACCCTCAGCGCGAGATCGTGGATGCGCAACGAGTCGAACGGGGTGCCCGCGGAGCAGGAGCCGTCGCCATTCTGGGGACCGGCGAGGTAAGTGGTTCCGATCGGCGTGACCGTGACATCGAGGACTGCGCCGTCACCCGCGATGAGCCCGAAAACATCGGTGTCGGCGTTGTCGTCGATGGACAGCGTGTCGACGGTCGTGGAGGAGACAGCGCCAAGCTCGGCAGAGGTGGCCGGCGTGTCGTCGTGCTCAAAACGGTCGCCGTATGCCCGGTTGGTGGCCAGGATGTCGTCGTGCTGGGGGCCGTCAAAGGCGGTGGTGAGGTATGGCTCCATGAGCTTCGTCTGATTGAGCGGGCAGGAGTGGCCAAGGCCCAGCCCGTGTCCGTGCTCGTGGGCGACGACGTTGCGCAAGCGCAGGGAGTTCGACGAGATATTGGTGTAGAAGCTGTCCGGGACGTCGATCACCATGTCGCCCCAGTTGGGGTAGTAGTTGTAGGCGAGGATTCCGTAGTTGCCGTCGATGGGGTGGCCGGAGAGGCGCACGTCGCCACGGACCCCGACGATGCCGCCCGCGCCCGGCAGCGCAGAGCCGTCGTCGTTGGGTTCGTAGACATAGGTGACGCCCATGAGCTCGCCCCAGCGGTCGAATACCTGCTGGAAAACCGGGAGCCACGTCGCCTCGTCGCCGTAGATGCTGTCGAGAAAGGAGCGCAAGCTGCTGCCGGCAGGAGGTTCTCCGACGCCGCTGCTGATGCTGGTTCCGTCGGGAACGACACTCCAGGTAATGGTGGTGGGGTCTCCCTGGCCGAGACCGCCGCCGTCGGTGGCAGTGGACGTCCACCGGCTGTTGAGCACGTAATTCGGCAGCATCAATGAAGCGAGAGAGTGGCTTTCATAGGACGACGCGAAGCGTTCGTAGGCCTGCTCTACAACCTCGGCCGGAGTCCCGGAAGCGAAGCAAACGGCCGGGGCGGTGATATCGGCCCGCGCAGCGTCCTCGGACGCGTCCGCGGCGGGTGACAGGCCGATTACGATTATCAGGATCAGCAGGAATTCCAGGGGTTGCTGCAACAGAGGTCTCCTCATGATGTCCTTCATATATCCAATTGTCCGGTGCAGGTTGATTCCAACGGTCCTCCATCAAGTATAGTTTCGGGGGCGCGGCAGCCCGGGTGATCCCTATCACCGGAGGCGATCATGCAGCTATTGCTCGGTCTCGGCGGAAACATCGGCAGTCCGGAGGAGGCCTTTCGGGCAGCCCTTCTCTCCCTTGGCCTCGAGCACGAAATCCTCGCGTTGTCGCACCTCTACCGGACGCGGCCGGTCGGCCCCGAGCAGCCCGACTTTTTCAATCTGGCGGCGGTCTTGGATCTGGGTTGCCCACCGTCCGAATTCCTCGAGAGCTGCCGTCGTCTCGAGGCGGATGCGGGCCGAGACCGGGAAAGTGAGCAGCGCTGGGGGCCGCGGGTCCTCGACCTCGATCTCCTGCTCGCCGAGTCGGTGGTGTGCCGGGGTCCCTCCCTCGTCCTGCCCCACCCGCGGTTTCATGAGAGGGCCTTTGCTCTTGCCCCCGCGGCCGAGGTGGCTCAGGACTGGATGCACCCGATCCTCGGACTCACGGTGGGCGATCTCGCCGACACCGCGCTGCGGGCAGACCCCGAAGCGATCATCGAAGTTTTGAGTTTTGAGTTTTGAGTTTTTAGTTGCGGCCACGCGAACTCGAGATTTTCCCCGAACTCAGTTTTCCTACGCTTCGCCTGTGTATCTCAGTTGGACTTCAGCGACGCGCATCTGATTTCGAGGCGGTCTTCTGTCATCGCGCTCCCCGAGAGAGCCCCCCCTGACGATGTTTGGGATTCAACGAGACAGAACGCTGCAAGGCTCCACGATCCCAAAATCGTCAGGGACGGCACGTCCGGTCAACGCGCCCAAGCGCGGGTGAAACGCTCGAATCCACCAAGTCACTTCCCCGCGCCGATAACCCACCGACGGGAGCGGATGTGGCCGCAGCCGGGGATCGCCGGCGAGCGGCCACCCGCTCACGGTGGGGGGTCACGGCGCCCGCCAGGGCGCCAGTAACCCAAAACTAAAAACTCAAAACTAAGAACTGATTAAGCGATGGGTCGTGATCCGGGCTTCGCGATAGGCACACCCTCACGGCACAGGGGGCAGGTCTCGGCGCTCCACGTGGGGAAGTCCACGGACAACAGGGCGCGGCTCGGCATGGGCGCAAAGGGTTCGACCCGGCCCGACCTGTTGATGATCGACGCGACACCGATCACGGCCGCTCCCAGGTCCTCGAGCACTGCAATGACCTCGCGGGTCGAGCGACCGGTGGTGACCACATCCTCCACAACCACCACGCGTTGGCCGGGCGCGAAACCAAAACCGCGGCGCAGGACCATGGCGCCCTCGGCGCGCTCGGTGAAGAGAAACGGGAGGTCGAGCGAGCGCGCGGTCTCGTGGCCGATGATCAGCCCACCCATTGCCGGCGCAACGATGATCTCCGGGTCGAGGCCGGCGTTGCTCACCGCGGCGGCGAGCAGGCCTCCGGCACGGGCCGCCCGGCGTGGCTGCGCAAGATAGAGCGCGCACTGGAGGTAGTCCGCCGAGTGGAGGCCAGAGGACAGCAGGAAGTGTCCCTGCTGGTGGGCACCGCAGGCAGTCAACTCGGCAATTTTCAAGTCCGAGCTCACGGTTTCGCCCGGTGGATATCGTAGGCCCTCATCTTCTTGTAGAGGTTGGACCGCGGGGTGCCGATGGCACGAGCAGTGGCGGCCACATTCCAGGCGTTCTTTTCGAGGTTATGGAGAAGGTAGGCAATCTCGGACTCGCGCTGGAACTCCTGCAGGGTGGCCAGATTGAGGAGGGCGTCCACCCCGCTGCCGGCGTCCGGTCCGGAGGGCAGCCCGACCCGCTCGACGACCTCCTCGAGCTCCATGATGACCGCGCGCTCGACCACGTTCTTGAGCTCGCGCACGTTGCCCGGCCAGGGGTATCGGGCGAGCTGGTCGAGAGCCTCATCGCTCCAGGTTTTCAAGCGCCGGTTGTACTCCCGGCAGAAAATCTCGGTGAGGTGCTCCACGAGCAGCCGGATGTCTTCGGGGTGATCGCGCAACGGCGGAGTGCGTAGCATTACCACCGCCAGACGGTAGAAGAGATCCTCGCGGAAGGCGCCCGCCTTGACCTCTGACATCAGGTCCTTGTTGGTGGCGGCAATCACCCGCACGTCGACCAGGAAGGGGCTCCCCGCGCCCACCGGCTCCACCTCCCCATCCTGAAGGACCCGCAGCACCTTGGCCTGGGTCTTGAGGCTCATGTCGCCGACCTCGTCGAGGAAAATGGTGCCGCCGTCGGCCCGGACGAACTTGCCGATCTGACGGCGGTGGGCGCCGGTGAACGAGCCCTTCTCGTGACCGAAGAGCTCGGACTCGATGAGCTCTTCGGGGATGGCTGCAGAGTTGACACGGATGAACGGACGGCGAGCGCGATCGGAGAGGTGGTGAAGGCGGCGCGCCACCAGCTCCTTGCCGGTTCCGGATTCCCCCTCCACCATGACTGTGGCATGCGACGGTGCGACGCGGGCGATCTCTTCTCGGAGCCGGCGGATCGAAGAGCTGTCGCCGAGCAGCGGCGAAGGCTCCACGGCCTCGTCCAACTCGCGGGCAACCCGGCCCTGGGCCACCGCTCCGCGAACCGCCAGCAACAGGTCGGCCCGGTCGGGCGGTTTTGTGAGGTAGCCGGCGGCGCCGGCTTCGAGACACTGGCCGGAGGTGAACTCGTCGCCGTGCCCGGTGAGAACGACCACCGGGATCTCGAGTCCACGCTGGCGGAGGTTCTCCATCAGACCGAGGCCGTCCATCCCCGGCATCTTGATGTCCAGGAGGGCGGCATCCGGCGGGTTGGAATCAAGGCTGTCGAGGGCCTGAAACGCTTCCTCGGCCTCCTCCACCGCGTACCCGGCGCCCGTCAGGATTCTCCTGAGAACCTTGCGCACCCCAGGATCGTCATCGACGATCAGAACTCGGCCTTCCATGGGCCCCATGGTAGTGCATCCCGTGGTCGTGCCCGTGCCCGCGAGGGTGCTCGAGGCTGGATGCTGGATGCTCGATGCTGGATGCTGGATGCTGGATGCTGGATCCACCAAGATCGTGAATCTCCGGATCTCGATGAGGCACATCACGAACAGGAGGGGAGAAACCCCGTGTGAATCGTTGTAGACGCGTCCCTTAGGGCGCGCGAGTAGGGCATTGGATTTTCATTGGCGGGCCCTGAAGGACCCGCCTACCAGCGAGATCAGCATTCTGCAAGAGGCGCAGTATTGAGTTTCTGGCGCCCTTTCCGGCTTCGCGCGGTGCGCTTCGCCGCGCCCAAGCGCGGGCAAATGGCTCAAATCAACTGGCGGATCCCCGCGCCGATAATTCCTAATTCCTAATTCCGAATTCCTAATTCCGGTCTCTACTCCACGTCGAAACTCACTCCCTGCGCCAAGGGCAGCTCGCCGCCCCAGTTGATGGTGCAGGTCTGGCGACGCATGTAGGCCTTCCAGGCATCCGAGCCCGCCTCGCGGCCTCCGCCTGTTTCCTTCTCGCCTCCGAAGGCGCCTCCGATCTCGGCCCCGGAGGTGCCGATGTTGATGTTGGCGATGCCGCAGTCGGAGCCCTCGTGGGAGAGGAACTGCTCCCCCGAGCCCAGGTTGGAGGTGAAGATGGCCGAGGACAGGCCCTGATCCACCGAGTTGTGCATGCGTATGGCCTCTTCGAGCGTCTCATACTCGAAGACGTAGAGAATCGGGGCGAAGGTCTCCTCCCGAGCCATTGCCAGCTCGGGATGGGCCTTGATGATGGTGGGCTCGACGAAAAAGCCCTTGCCCTCGGGGCGGCCGCCGCCGCAGAGAATCTCGCCGCCCTGCTCGCCGATCGCGGTGAGGGCGGTGAAATGATCATTCACCGCACGCTCGTTGACCAGGGGACCCATGAGGACGCCGTCCTCCAGCGGGTCGCCGATGGTGATGCTCGGGTATGCCTTGACCAGACGCTCGATCACCTGCGGCGCGATGCTCGAATGAAGGAAGAGGCGACGCAGGCTGGTGCAGCGCTGGCCGGCGGTGCCCACCGCGGCAAAGAGGATGGCACGCACCGCGAGCTCGAGATCGGCGTCCTCGGCGACGATGATGGCGTTGTTGCCGCCGAGTTCCAGGATGCTGCGCCCGAAACGGCCCGCGGTTGCCTCGGCCACGTGACGGCCCATATTCGTGGACCCGGTGAACGAAATCAGCGGCACCCGGTGATCGTTGATCAGGCGCTCGCCGATGCTGCGGCCCGGGCCGATGACGAGGTTGAAGACGCCGTGGAGATCATGGCGCTTCATCACCCGGTTGCAGATGTGCTGCACGGCCACCGCAGTGAGCGGAGTGTCCGAGGACGGCTTCCACACCATGGTATCGCCACATACGGCGGCGAGGGCCGCATTCCACGCCCACACGGCAACCGGAAAGTTGAAGGCCGAGATGATGCCGACGACGCCGAGGGGGTGCCACTGCTCGTACATCCGGTGGCGCGGCCGTTCGGACATCATGTTCGGGCCATAGAGCTGCCGCGACAGACCGACCGCGAAGTCGCACATGTCGATCATCTCCTGGACCTCGCCGAGGCCCTCTGAGAGGATTTTGCCCATCTCCAGCGACACCAGGCGCCCCAGGGGCTCCTTGAAAATGCGCAGCTCGTTGCCGAGATCACGAACGACCTCTCCACGCACCGGGGCCGGCGTCATCCTCCATGCGGGGAATGCCTCCACCGCTGCGGTCAGCACCTTCTCGTAGGCCGCTTCGTCCGCCTGGACGATGGAGGCGATGGGCTCACCATCGGTGGGATTCACCGAGATCAGCTCACTCCTCTCCTCTGGTTCGATCCACTCGCCCGTACAGGCCCCGAGGTTGGAATTCTTGATCCCCAGCTCGAGGTGGAGACCGAGGTCGGAGAAGAACTTTTTGATGTCACCAAGGATGTCGGCCATTGTTTTTCCTCCCGCAGCAAATCGCCGCGGCCGGGAGTGTACTCTGCGCATCGCGGGTTGCCAAGGCGGAGTCACGAGCAGTTCTTAGTTTTGAGTTTTGAGTTATCGGCGCGGGGAATTAATCGTGGGTAGTGCAGCGTGATTCCCGCGCTTGGGCGCGCTGACCGGACGCGAAGAAGAATTCGGAATTCGGAATTCGGAATTGGCGGCGCGGGGAAGTAATCGTGGGTAGTGCAGCGAAATGCCCGCGCTTGGGCGCTTTCTTTGGATGTACTCCCACCCTACGCGTGCCAGCAACTAAAAACTCAAAACTTAAAACTAAAAACTCTTCCCCCGCGGACCACCTCGGGCTCGCACTCCTAATCCTCCTCCCGTCCTTCGGAGAAGTACCCCTCCCAGTCCGCGATCTCGTTGGAGGAGAGCTTTGGCTCGTGCCGGGAACGCCGCTTCGGGGCCTGCTTCCGCCCACTCCACTCGGCCAGCGATCGCACCCGCGCCCCCTTCTGACGCGCCCGCTCGCGCAGCTGGCGGTCGTCGGTGACGACCACCCAGTCGACGGCACGTTCCGCCGGCAGAAGGCCGAGGATCAACTCATCCGCAACAGCTCCGCCGGAGTACCGGACGGTGACCCGGCCCAGGTGCTCGATCTCCGGCGAACCTGTCGGCGGAGGCCCGTCGAAAACCAAGGTCACCATGAGATTCTGCCTGCGGACGGTCTCCAGAACCTGCCGGCGAACCTCGCCCCGGCTGCGCGCCTCGCGGGGCAGGCGATGCAGAAGGTTGTTGCCGTCGATGATCAGGGGCATGGGAACGTCAGGTTAGTCCGGGCTAGGCTCAATGCATCTGGCGGGCGCGGCGCAGCAGGCGCTCGAGCTCCTTCTTGCCCACCAGATCGCGGTACATCTCATTGGCGCGCTCGTTGTCGGGATCCACCGCCAGGGCACGTTCCAGGGCCTTGCGTTGGCGCTCGGCATGGCGACGCCGGCGCCAGAACTCGGCCAGCTCGATCCAGGCCTCGACATGCTGCGGATCGGCTTCGATCGCACGCCGCATGCAGGTGAGGGCTCGGTTGGTCCACAGAGGGTTCCGTAGCAACAGCCGCGACAGCTTGAGCAGCTCGGCCGGGCGCGGGTCGAGCACACAGGCCTGTTCGAGAAGTTGAATGGCCAGGTAAAGCTCCCCGTCGTGAACCAGCTCCTCGGCGCGTTTGAGGTTTGCCTCCACCAGGGCCTTTCTCGCCTCGGGGTCGGTCTCCCCGCGTCCCCCACGATCGAGCGAACGACGCTCGTGCTCCACGGCCTCGAGGATGCGGTCATAACGGCGGCGGGCACGGGTCTCAGAGAGCAGTTCGTGCGCCTCGCGGCCGCGCTCGACAATCCTCTCCAGGTGCGTCGCCATGTCCCGCAGGTGCTCCTCGCCGGATCTCGTGGGCGAGTACCGTTTCTGGATCTTCTTCCACGCTTCCGCGATCTCGTCCTTGGAGGAATCGGGGCGCAGGCCCAGTGCACGATAGTGGTCGACCTTCGTGACTTCGTCGGAGAGCTTGCGGACGTAGTTCCGCTCCTCGCGCTGCCGGTCGGTGAGGACCTCTTCCTCTACCGGCTCGGCCGCCGCCGCAACCGCCGAGGGCTCGTCCAACGGTCCTTTGAGCCCAGGCTTCTTCGGCGCCTTCTCGATGCGCGGCACGGCCCTCCGTTCGCCGACGATGACGGCTCCCGAAATCACGAGGGTGTAAAGGGTGGAGTATGCCTCGCTCTCGGGCAACGACGAGATCTGGATCAGTTTGGCGACGTCGTTGGCGCCGTCGAGGCGACTGAGGAGGAAGCCCTCGGTCGGGGTCAGCACCAGCTCCTCGAGCATGTCTTGCAGGGAGCCGGCAAGCCTCACCGCCTGATCGGGCGATCCGATCTCCTTGCGCATGGAATCCACGTCGGCGAACTCGCGGGCGGCGAGGAGAGTGATCTGGGCCGTGGTGATGTTCGGCAGGGTGTCGAGCTGGCCTCCACCGTCGCCTTCTACGAACTCGCAGTAGGAACGCGGTGCGGTAGCCGCCCCACGAATGATGGAGAGCGCGAGCTCCTGGAGCTCGTGCTCGAGGGCGTCCTGAGGGATGCTGCCCCGGGTCACCAGGATGTGCCCCAGGGGCGGCGAGTCGCCGCCTCCCTGGGCGAGGAGCGTCAGCGCACGGTCGTCTTCACTGACCTTTTCACGTTGGACCAGCCACAGCCCGAGCTTCTCCTCCTCCAGATCGGACCGCGCCGCCCGGATCTCGCCGTCCACGAAAATGACCTCCCGCTTCGCCCCCTCCGAAGTGGCGACCAGCGCGCCGGTGGCCTTCTCCTCTGCCAGCTGGGCCATGAATGAGGGGAAAGGCCGATTCTGGTGGAGCTTCCCCACGGTCTCAACCTCCCGGCGTGGCGGGCGGCTCGCCCTCCTCACCGGTGAGCTCGATCGCATGCGGTTCGAAGCCCTGGCCCTGCATGTCGGGCGGGACTTCCCCCACCGCCGCCTCCGCGGCCTCGCGGGTCGCAAAACTCCCCCACACGAGCCGCCAGCAGGGATCACCCTCTCCCAGATCGGCCGCTACCGGCCTCAGGGCCTTCGGGTGCTGCCGCGCCTTGTTGAGCACGCGTTGAAGATCCTGGGGTTCGCACCCCATGTCGATCACCAGGGCCCAGGCACTTCCTGCAGCAGCTTGTTCGACCGTACCGTCGGATCGGTTGACCAGGTAGGCAATGCTGGCGAGCACGATCACCAGTACCGCCGCAGCAGCCGCAATCCAAGTCACCGGGAGTCGCCGGCGCGGCGCCTCCGGCAAGGGCTCGGCGGGGAGCAAGTCCACATCGCCGGTGATGAGAGATGCCGGTTCGGGCTCGAGAATCCCGGTCACCACCAGGCCGGCGAGCAGACGAACAACCTCGTCGACATCGTGGGGAGACCGATCGGCGACCTCCTGAGCGGTGCGCTCTCCGGTGATCTTGGAGACAATGAAATCCGCCTCCTCAGACAGACGCAGTGGAGCGTAGAGATCGAGGAAGTCCGGTGATCTGCTGAGGAGAATATCCAGATCGGGCAGGATGGCCGAGGCCACCTCACCCGAGGTGTCCGACAGCACGAGCTCGACCAGGGTGTGGGTGATGGAGATGGTAGGACCATCCGTCTCGTCTGGCTCCCCTTCCACAACCTCCAGCTCCCTTTCGGGATCGACCAGCCACCGGCGCAGGCCCGCCTGAAACACTTCCTTGGCGGCGCCCATGGCCTGGGTCTCGGAAACCTCACGCTCGGCGGCCAGGGTGCGGGCCTCTTGGAGGAGATCGGTGCGGTTCGCAGGCTCGCAGCCCAGGCGGCACCCGAGCTCTGATGTATCGAGGCCCTCGACGAAGCGGATCCGACCCTCGAAAAGACGCAGGATGAACTCGCCCTCCGACCATGTCAGGCGAGCCGCACCGCCCTCCCGACGGGCGATCCATCGGCCGAGCTGCAAAATCTCTTGGGGATCGGTCATGGGCTCAGCCTATTGCATCCGCCGGTCGCTTGTAAAGGACGGGTAGGAACACCCCTGGGTCCCCGGCAGCCGGCCCGGGGAGTCCCTTGCCAGGGTTGACACGCGATCGATTGACCTCTACCATGTCGCTCCCAACGGTCATCCGTTCGGGAGGTTAGCTCAGGGGTCAGAGCACCTGCTTTACACGCAGGGGGTCGTGGGTTCAAATCCCCCACCTCCCACCACTCTCCCCGGCTTGCGGGGTCGTAGTTCAGCTGGTTAGAACGCAGGCCTGTCACGCCTGAGGTCGCGAGTTCGAGTCTCGTCGGCCCCGCCACTCGATTTTACAGCCGCCCTTATCGGGCGGCTGTTTTATTTCGTGGCGGGGCCGACGAGACTCGCACCACCATCGCCAGTGGGTCGTCGCTCCGCGATCCGCTTCGCGGCTCGCCTGCTCCGACTTCCACTGCCGCCGGCGGTGTCGAGTTCCACTGCAAAATGACGGGCACCCTGATAGGGCGGCTATTTCATTTCGTGGCGGGGCAGGTGAGCCTCGCACCACCGTCACCAGCGGGTGGCCAACGGCCAGTCTCTTCGAGCCGGTTGAAATAGATTGCGGGCGATCAGCATTCTGTCTCATTGGAAAACTTAAGTCGTGACGACGCCCAAGATCCGCCCACGTTTCACAATCGAGGTCGATGCCGACCCCGATGTGCTGATGGACCGCTTGCGTGAGAACCTCAAGCAGTGCCCCTGCTGCACCGGCGTGTCGGTGGGGCGGCATGCCGAGCTCTTCGTACCGGGTCACGAACAGCGCGTGTGGTCGCCGTGGCTCAGCGTCACCACCGAGGAAGGCGGCGACGGCGCGGTGCTCAAGGGGCGATTCGCACCCCACCCCAGCGTCTGGACTCTTTACCTGTTTCTCACCTTCGCCCTCGGGTTCGCCCTCCTCGTGGGAATCAGTTGGGGCTATGCCCAGTGGGTGATGGAGCAGACGCCGTGGGCCCTGCTCAGCCTTCCCGGGGCGATCATCCTTGGCGGGCTGCTTTTTCTCGCAAGTGTCCTGGGTCAGCGCCTCGGAGCGGAACAAATGGTCCAGCTGCGGGCCGCCCTCGAGGAGCTTACCCGCTAGCCCACATATCTCACCGGGTTTCGTAAGACACCCGGCGAGATTAGCGGGTTAGTTCAGTCCAGATAGCCGAGGGCGCGGAGCTGCTCGACGGTCTCGTCGTCGAGCTTGCGGGCAGCCAGATGATCGAGGTTACCGAGGCCCTCGGAGACCGACGCGAGGCAGGCCAGGAGCTCCGGGGAGGGTGGCGAGTCGGCCGAGGCTCGGCTCACCAGCTCGCGGGCGTCTGCCTCGAGGTCGAAGATCAGGTGTTTGGATCCACGCAGGCGCAGGATTTCTTTGCGGTCGTCCCTCACCACGCCTACCGCCAGCAAACCGCCGGACCGTGCCTTGTCGCTGTCGTGGGTGCCGCCGTGGACCGCACCTTTGTGGGCCTGATAGCAGAGAGTGCGCTCGCCCGGATGGGCGCCGCCGCGGGCTGCCTCGGCCCAGCTGAGGCCGACAAGGTCCTCGGGAACATCGATCCCCAGAAGCTCGAGCAGGGTGGGTGCGAGGTCGAGAAGGGTGGCCTGGGACTCCGCCGTCCCCGGAGAGATCCGCCCCGGCCACGTCAGGCCGAGGGGAATGTGCAGGGAGGGTTCGTAGAGGTAGCGACCGTGGCCCCAGTAGCTGTGCTCACCGAGGCTCTCCCCGTGGTCGGCCGTAAAGACCACCAGGAGATCATCATCGGGGACTATTCCCCGCATACCCTCCAGAAGTCGTCCGATTGCGCTGTCGACCGCAGCGATCTCGGTGTCATAGCTGTCCAGATCCGAGCGTTTGCGGGCATCGATGCCCAGCCTCTCGGCGTACTGCGAGTGGAAGCTGTAGGGCGCGTGGGGCTCGATGTAGTGGACCCAGAGAAAAAGCGGCTTCTCGGGTTCCTCCCGGTGAACGCCGCTCGCCCACTCCAAGGCGTCGTCGGTGAGATCTTCACAGGAGGCCTCGCTGTTGATCAGGCCGAACCAACGCTTCCGTTTGAGGACCTCGCCGTAATGGTCGAAATGGGTGCCGAGGAGCGTGAGGTTGTTTTTGAGGGTCCAGGTCCCGATGAAGCCCGCGGTTCGCCAGCCGTGGCGGGCCAGGATCCTGGGCAGGGAATCGAGCCCCTCCTGCATGCGCAGACCGTTGCGGGTGGCACCGTGCAGGTGGGGAGCAATACCGGTGATCATCGAGCACATCGCCGGCCCGGTGAGGGGCTCCACCGTCCGCGCGCGTTCGAAGCGCAGACCGCGGGCGAGAAGACGGTCGATCGCCGGCGATGTCGGCCGCGAGTACCCGTAGGCGGAAAGACGATCCGTGCGCAGAGCGTCGACGGTGATTACGAGAACCGAGGGGGGACGGTCGGCGGCGCCCGCCGGGACCACACCCCCCAGGATCAATGCGGTACACACCGCCCCGATCACGTGACCGATCCGCCGATTCCCGTCCTTCGCCAACAACTCATGATGCCTCACCGATGTCCTCCCGGGCCAGGGATTGTAACCCGATTTCATCGTGCCCACCAGTCCGAATTCGGGACATAATGCCTCGCCTTGGAACAGGGTTGGGGCCGGCGAAGGGCCTCGAGACAGGCTCCGATATTGGCATTGGTCTTGCGTCTGGTATGGCGCGGAGGCGTACATGAACGACCGAGACACGACCCGTGACAGCACGTCCGAGGCCGATGCGGCCCGCACCAGGGCCCGCCGGAGGCAGGCCGGATTCAACCTCACGGAGATGATCGTGGTGGTGTACGTCATCAGTCTGGTCTCCGCCATCATCACCTCGACCTTAATCGACCAGATCGAGAAATCCCGTCTGGCCCGCTGCATGGTGGAGCTGCGCGGCATTCAGTCGGCGGTCTACCTCTACAGCCCCAACGGGTCCAACCTCCCCGACCCCCAGGATTTCTGGCCGATGGCCTTTCCCAACGGCCGGCCCGGACCGTACTTCTATCTTCTCGATGGCGACCCCAACAAGGGTCACGGCAACGACCTCGATGGCATCGACGAGGAGAACCCCGGCAAATCGTGGGAAAACCTAGAGAAGCTCGACATTCGCTTTGCGGTCCTCTGCCAGCACGACCACGGCGACCTCGCCGACTACGTCTACGCCACCGACGTCGGACCGCCGAGGATTGCCAGCGCGGACGACGACCCCAACTACGAGCGCTTCATCAAGTGGGAGTACGGCGGACCCGGCGGCGGGGACTAAGATCCTTCTCCGGTGGCGCGCTTCCGAAGCTCGGCGCGATCTTCTGCCAGCGCGCTCCCCGAGAGAGCCCCCTCTGACGATATTTGAGACCAGGCGTCCCACTGCCATTCAAGTGCGGTGCTCTCAAAATCATCAGAGACGGCACGTCCGGTCATCGCGCCCAAACGCGGGCAACAGGCTCAAGCAACTGGACTGCCCCGCGCGCCGATAATTCCGAATTCCGAACTCCTAATTCCTAACTCCCGTTTCGCGGTACACTTGGGCTGCATGGACACCTTCGACCGCAACTGGCGGGAGCTTCAGCTCGAAACGCTGGTCGATCTCTCGCTCACGATCGGCGGCGTGCTCTCCGAGGAGGAGCTCGTGGAGGAGCTGCTCCAGCGTGCGGTGGGTACCCTCGACGCCGGCTCGGGTTTCGTCGCCTCCCTCCACCCGGGAGGGCAGGAAGCGGTGGTGCGCTCGGTTCGGTTGCCGCAGAGCGTCGAGACCCTGCGGAGCTTCTTCGAGTCCGATTTCCTCGAGGAGCTGGCGGCGGGCCGCGTTGTGCGCGCGATCCGCACCACCTCGGACCCGCCGCACGAGCTTCTCGCCGCCCCCATGCTCTGGCAGCAGAAAACGCTCGGGATCGTGGTTCTAGGAGACAAGGAAACGCGAGAGGGAAGGATTCCCTTCTCCGACAGTGACGCCCGCTTCCTGCTTTCCATGACCAGCATGGTCGCGACCGCGGTCGCCACCGCCCGCAGGGTAGGGGCTATCGAACGCGAGCGCCAGCGCCTGGCCGACGAGAACCGTGCCCTCAGGGACGTCGCGCGGCGTGAAGGTTTCGTCGGCGAATCAGCCGCGATCCAGGAGATGCTCGACCTCGTGCGCAGGGCGGCGCCGACAGGGGTCAACGTCATGCTCAGGGGAGAGTCCGGAGTCGGCAAGGAGCGCGTTGCACGTCTGCTGCACTCGTACTCCGACCGCTCCGGCGGTCCATTCGTGCCGCTCAACTGCGCGGCCTTGCCCGAGACCCTGCTCGAGTCCGAGCTCTTCGGAATCGAGGAGGGGGTTGCCACGGGGGTGCAGCGTCGTCACGGCAAGATCGAGCTGGCAGACGGCGGCACCCTTTTCCTCGACGAGGTCGGCGACCTCTCCCTGGCCCTGCAGGCGAAGCTGCTGCGCGTGGTTCAGGAACGCGAGTTCGAACGTCTCGGCGGCCGGGAGCGGATCCCCGTCGACCTGCACCTGGTCACCGCCACCAACCGCGACCTCGAGGAAATGGTGGAGCAGGGAGAGTTCCGGCAGGATCTCTACTACCGTCTGCGGGTCGTCGTGGTGAACATAAAGCCGCTTCGCGAGCGCCGGACGGACATCCCTCTACTGGCGAGACACTTTCTCGAGCTCTACGGCGAGCGCTTCGGACGGCCGGGCCTTCTCCTTTCACGGGAGGCGCTGGCGGCCCTGTTGAGCCATTCCTTCCCCGGCAATGTGCGTGAGCTGGAGAACGCCATCCAGGCCGCAGTGGCGCTCGCCCCGGGCAATACCATCACCGAGGATGACCTTCGTCTCGAAGCAGAGGGCGGACAACAGGCCACCGGAGGCGAGCTCGTGAGCCTGGGCGAGATGGAACGCCGCCACATCGAGAGCGTGCTGCAGGCGGTGGACGGAAACCGGCAGGCGGCCGCCCGCATCCTGGGCATCGACCGCACAACCCTGTATCGCAAGCTGCAGCGTTTTGCATCTCATGATGCAGAACACATCAATTAACATACGTCATTAAAAATCAAATATTTAAATAGAAGATTCTCCACTTCATCGGCAAGATGTTGTGTATTGCCTCATTTTCTGATCAAAATCTGCGCACCAACTCTGGCACGCATCTTGCCCTTGTCGGAGTCGGAGGTAGTTTGATGAGGTCACTGGCGCTCCAGCGTTACTCTACTGCGGCTGCAGCCATGGCTTTGGCGGCCGCGGTGGCCCAGGCGGCAAACCTCAACATCTCCATTCCCACCCAACAAATTCAACTTGCGTGGACACTAGCGCGGGTTCTGCTACAGTTATAGGCTCATCATGGAGGTGGTGCTGCACCTTCCAGTGGTGCCCAACGTGGAGCTGGTGGCTGCGAAGGCAGTAGAGACCCTTGGCGGAGCCTTGGGGATGCATCAGACCCGCGTCGAGGCCGCGAGCGTTGCCGTGGTTGAGGCGTGTCTCAACGCCATGGAGCACGGGGGCGGTCCCGTGACCGTCCGTTTGCGAAGCAAGAATGGGTCTGCGCGACCGTGCCTCGTGATCGAGGTGGAGGACCACGGCAAGGGTTTCGATCCTGAGAGGGCGCCGCAGAACAGTCCGTCACGGATCCTGGGTCGAGCCTCGAAAAGAGGCTGGGGCCTGACCCTGATCCGCGAGCTGATGGATGAGGTGCAGATCCGATCCGCGCCGGGGAAAACTCTGGTTTACATGTGCAAGTACGTGGAGAGTGCACCATGAACGAGGAACAGATCAAGCTGTCGAAGGATCTCCTGACGGATGACATCGGCCTCATCGCTGCGGCCGGGTACATCAACAACGAAGGCGGTCAAGCCATAGCGGACGCGGCAACGGACCTCATGGGCGACGGGGCCACGACACTGCTCATCGATCTCAAGGGCACCCGCATCATCAACTCGATTGGTGTGTCGATCCTGCTCGAGATCCTGGAGAAGCTGCTCGACGAGCAGGGAAGGCTGGCCTTCTGCAACCTCACCCCGACGATCTCCAAAACCTTCGAAATCATGGGTCTGGTGCAGTACGCGGCGGTGTACCCGAGTCGGGAGGTTGCGCGCGCGGCGCTTGAGGGAGATGTCACTTCCTGAACTGCTTCACCTGGCGGACATTGCTCTCAGCGGCCACGCCAGCCCCGACCTACCTGAGCAGCTCCTCAGGGCGGTGGTCGAGGAAACGGGATCGCGGGCCGGTGTGCTGCGGCGAGGCGGTGAGGCGGTGGCGTGCTGGCCGCGGACCGTCTCGCCGCAGGTTGAGGCGTCGACCGACGGCTGGAGCGAGATTCCTTTCGGTGGTGACGACACCCCGTGGCGACTGCGGTTGCTCCAGCTCGAACGGCTCGACGAGGCCGCTCTCGGGGCCACCCGTCTCAGTCTGCGTGCCTGGGAGCTGCGCGAGGAGCTGAAGAGGTCCCGCTTCGACGAACGCTTCCACCTCTGGGAGCTCGAGGCCATTCGCTCGATCGCCACCGGCATCGGGGGCATCCTCGACACCTCCCTCCTCGCCGAGGAGCTGATCAGCCATCTCGTGGCTCTCCTCGGCGTGCGGAGCGCCCATCTTTACCTCGGCGACGGGCCAGGCTCGGCCGTCAGCGTTGGCGGTTTTGGAACTCCGCCCCTGGAGGCCGAGGATCTCGAACGCGCATGGCAGCAAGGGATCTACAATGATGAGCTGGTAGCCCTGCCACTGCAATCGGAGTCCGGCCATCTGGGGGTGTTGGTGGCGGCCGACAAGGAAGCGCGCGCCGGGACCGAACCTTTCGCCGCCAACGACGTGCGCCTACTCGAGCTCTTCGCCGTACAGGTGACCGTGGCCATGGAGTACGCCCGCCTCACCCGCGAGTCCCTCGAACGCGAGCGTCTCAAGCGCGAGCTCGAGGTCGCGGCGGTGATTCAGTCCCACCTTTACCCCCAGAACTTCCCGGACTTCCCGGGCTTCCGCCTCGCGGCCAGCTCCTCTTCGAGCCGGCAGGTGGCGGGGGACACTTACGACGTGCTGCTCCGCGATAACACCCTGATCGTTACCGTGACCGACGTTTCGGGCAAGGGGGTGGGCGCGGGTTTGATCGCCTCGGGGATCCATGCAGCGGTGCGACTGATGGCCGGCGATGCCGACAATCTCAGCGATCTCGCTGCACGTGTCAACCACTACCTCACCGGCGCCACCGCGGACAACCGCTTCGCCACCTTCGGCATGGCTCGGATCGCTCCCGACGGTGAGCTGTGGGCGGTGAACGCGGGCCACCTTCCTCTCCTGATCAGGCGTCAGGACGGCGCGGTGGAGGAGATCGAGAGCAGCGGGCTGCCCCTGGGCATCCTCGATAAGGCGAGCTATACCCAGGCCACCGGGCACCTCGATCTCGGCGATCTTCTCGTGCTCTATACCGACGGTTTGACCGAGGCCGAGGACCCCGACGAGGAGGAGTTCAGCGTCGAACGGGTGGTGGAGGTGGTCGGGGGCCTCGTCGAGCCCACCGCCGATGGGCTGTGCAAAGAGCTCCTGAAGGTGGTGGACGAGCACACCTGCGGTCAGCCGCTGCAGGATGATGCGACGCTGCTGGTAGTCGAACGCCTCGCGGAGTGAAGTTGGCTTCAGCCGGCGAGCTGCTCGATGCAGGTCGCAGGTCTCAAGTCTCAGGGCGCACATCACACATCACAAGTCGCAGCAGAATCGTCGGCTGGACTCCCAGATGTCAAGCCCATTCAGCCCCTTTCGTGAGCTCCCTGCCAGCTGAGACCTGAAACCTATGAAACCTGAAGCCTGAGACCTGTGACCGGTGAGACCTGAAGCCTGTGTAGCCTGAGACCTGAAGCTTGGAACCTGAGACCTGAGACCTGAAGCCTGAGACCTGTGAGACCTGAGACCTGTGAGACCTGAGACCTGAAGCCTGGGTAACGAGTATCGAGAATCCAGTATCGAGCTGACGGTCAGCCTTCGTACAACCCCTCGATCAGGTCGATGTAGGCCTGCTCGACGACACGCCTTTTGACCTTGAGCGTCGGCGTCAAGGTGCCGTCTTCGATCGAGAGCATCAGCGGGAGCACGGCGTGCTTCTTGATCTGCTCGTAGCGGGCGAGGCCGGAGTTGGTGTCTTCCACGACCTTGGCAAAGGCCTCCACCAGCTTCGGATGCTTGGTGACCTCCTCGGTGGAGTCGAAGCTGACACCCTCTGATTGGGCCCATTTCTCCAGCTCCTCGGTGTTCGGTGAGAGCAGGACGACCAGGTATGGACGTCGATCACCGATGACCACGGCATTGTCCACCAGCAGGGAGCGCTTGAGCTCGTTCTCGATCGGCTGCGGCGCCACGTTCTTGCCGCCGGCGGTGACGATGATGTCCTTCTTGCGGTCGGTAATGCGGATGAAACCGTCGTCGTCGATCTCGGCGATGTCGCCGGTGAGAAAGAACCCATCTGCGTCGAAGACCTCGGCCGTTTTCTCGGGCAGGTTCCAGTAGCCCTTCATCACCGACGGGCCCTTGACGCAGAGCTCTCCGTCGGCTGCGATCTTCGCCTCGACGTTCGAGATCGGTTTGCCCACGGTGCCCAACCGCGTCATGTTCGGCTCGGCGCCGTTGACGGCGATCACCGGAGAGGTCTCGGTCAGGCCGTAGCCCTCGAGAATCCAGATGCCGATTGACTGGAAGAACTCGTTGACGAACTGCGGCAGTGGCGCTCCCCCGGAGATGCAGAAGCGTACCTGACCCCCGAGGCCTTCACGCACCTTGGACAGCACGATCTTGTCGGCGAGGTTGTAGGAGAAGCCACCTGGATCCTTGCCCGCGAGCCTCTTGGGGTATGCTTTCTGGCCCTGGCTCAGAGCCCAGCTGAAGAGGGCGCGCCGCACTGCCGGGGCGTTGTTCACCTTGTCCATGATCTTGTCGTAGACCTTCTCGTAGACTCGCGGCACGCTGGCGAAGACCGTGGGCTTGATGGTTGCGATGAGTTCGCCGATGTGGTGTACGGAGCAGTAGGCCTTGGTCGCCGCCTTGTACATGTAGAGGTAGCCGATCATGCGCTCGAAGACGTGACATAGGGGCAGGAACTCCAGGCTGAAGTCGTCGGCGCCGAGCGGCGCGCGTTCCGCCGAGGGCAGGACGTTCTGCACCAGGTTCTTGTGCGTCAGGGTGACTCCCTTGGGCCTGCCGGTCGTGCCTGAGGTGTAGATGAGGGTCAGGAGATCGTCCTCGCCGACCTTCTCGGCCCGCTGCCAGAAGAGGTCCTCCGACTCGCCCGATTGGCCGGAGGCCACCACCTCGTCGAGGGAGAGGACGCCCGCGGCGCACGGCCCCTCGATCTGGATCAGATGCTTGAGGTCGGGGCACTGATCGCGGATCTCCAGGAACTTGGCCATCTGGTCCGGGTTCTCGGCCACCGCCACCATCGAGCCCGAATCCGTCGCCTGGTAGGCGATGGCTTCCGCGTTGAGGGTGCCGTAGATCGGCACATCGGCCGCACCGAGATCGCA
>DAOWFV010000184.1 GCA_030637805.1 Acidobacteriota bacterium
CCAAATCTCGACATGGTCGGAGATGTACATGCCGCCCGTCCCGGGAGGGCCGAAGAGTGATTTGTGGCCGGTGAAACATACGACATCGATGTTCATCGCGGCGACATCGATGGGCACCAGTCCGGCTGTCTGGGCGGCATCGACGGCGAAGAGGACCCCCTTTTCGCGGCAGATCCGCCCGATCTCGGCCACCGGCTGGATGGTCCCAATCACGTTCGAGCCGTGGTTCACCACCACCAGCTTGGTGTTGGGCCGGATGCGTGCCGCGATGTCGCCCGGATCGACGTATCCCTTGGCGTCAAAGGGCACGAAGTCGACCTCCACACCCCGCCCCGCGTGCAAGTACATCGGTCGCAGAACTGAGTTGTGCTCCAAACAGGTCGTGATGGCGTGATCCCCGGGCTCGAGCACGCTCGAGATCAGGAGGTTGAGCGCGTCGGTGACGTTGTAGGAGAAAACCAGACGGTCGCGAGTCGTACCGCCGAAAAAGTCGGTGAGAGCTTGGCGCGCCTCGGCCAGCGCCTCCTCCGCCTCCAGGGCGAGATCGAACCCGGTCCGCCCCGGGTTAACGCCACGGGTGGCGTAGAAATCGCACATGAACTGGATGACCTCGGGGGGTTTCGGAAAGGTGGTGGCTGCGTTGTCGAGATAGACGTAATCGGACATTTGGCACCTCATTCCAGGGGCAGATTGATCCGGTCGTTGACCAGCGCGCGCAGAATGCGATCGCGCGAGGACTGGATCTGGCGGCGCAGGCAGGCGACGGCCTCGCCCACGGCGTCACGCCGCAGCAGAGCTACCAGCTCCTCGTGCTCGGAACGCATCTCGGCCGCGAAATCACCCAGATCGAGACCGAGAAAGAAAAACCGCTGCATGCCGCCGAGGAGATCGAGAAGCATGGCCAACAGACGTTCGTTGCGCGAAAGCGCCGCCAGCTGGATGTGAAAATCGAGGTTTCGATCGAGGAAGTCGGCGTAGGACTCCCAATCGTGGTAGGTGTACTCGGTGGCGGCAAGCATCTCGAGCTGCCGCAGGTCCTCATCGGTTGCACGCTGCGCCGCCAGCTCGAGTGAGTGGATCTCCAAGACCAGCCGGAGATCGAAGCAGTCACCAATATCCTTGAGCGATATCTGGTTGACGAAATACCCCTTGTAGGGAAGGCTGGTGAGCAGACCCTCCTGCTGCAGCCTCCCACAGGCCTCGCGCACCGGTACCCGGCTCGAGCCGTACAGGGCGCCCAACTCCCCCTCGGTCAGCGACGCGCCCGGCCGGTGGCTCAAGGTGATGATGTCCCGCTTCAAGGCGCGGTACACCTCCTCGGCCACGGTTCGGCGCTCGACTCCGGCAACTCCGGCACCATTTCTCATGGCAGGCGATTGTATACAATTCGTATACAAAATGCCAGACGCCGGAGGGAAGCCCGTTTTCGAAGGGAAATCCCACTCTCATCCCCATCCCATGCACAGCCCACCTAAATCACCAGCTTCCTGCTGCGGCCGGCGAAGACTTCAGAAGAAAAGGACGAGCGAGGCCGCTCCACCAGTTGCGGTTCGGACGGTAGCCTACGCCGCGTCCTCCCCGGTGGCCGGACTCGTCAGCACCCGCCGCACCATGTACGCCACGGTCGCCAACCCCGCCACCAGCAACACCACGAAGAGCAGGAAGTTCCCCCACTGCGAGACGACCTGGAAGTGGTGCTGGCTGGTCGCCGGCTCGAGATAGAGCGCCCGCACCTGGTGGCGGGTGATGCTCATGATTGCGATCGTCAGGGTCATGGCGCCGAGGGTCCCGGTCACGAGGCCTGGGTTCTCCACCGGGTTGCTCGCCCGCGCCAGCATCATCAGCAATCCGATGCCGATGAAGATCGCGAGGGTCAATGGCCCCAGGGTCGCGAGCCCGCCGCTCATGAGGCCCTTCAGCACCGGTTTCGGCAGCACCATCAGAAGCAGGAAGCCGTCGGCCACCTGCAGAACCGTAGACCAAAGGGCCCAGCGCCAGGCGTAGCGCGCTATCTCGGTGTTGATCTCGACGTCGACACCAGCGCCGGCCCGCCGCACCGCCCACCACACAGCCACCAGGGCCGCAAAGGCGATGCCGGCGAGCACGAAGTGGAAGAGACGCGGCCAGAAGGTCGGATCACCGAGGACGTTCCAGCCACCATCGGCCAGGCTGCCCCATTTCTCGGGCTGAGAGGAAACCAGGTTGACCGCCACGTGGATCATCGCGATGACGAAGAACATCAGCGCCGACACACCGAGCCAGAGGCCTCCTCCCTGGCCGCGGGTGGGGGCGCCGCGGAACTTGTAGAGATAGGCCGCGTAATAGCCGACGGTGAGCAAAATCAGCGTGGCAAACCAGATCGAGGCGAGGAGGATGGTGGCGGTGTAGAAATACTGATGGTAGATCACCTGGATAAAGAGCAGCGGCGCGACGCCGGTGGTGATGGTCAGCGAGATCCCGAAGTTGTTGACGGCCATGAGCCGCCCGGCCAGAGCGCCACGGAAATCGTCCCTGCGGCCTCCGCTGCGGAGGTGGGCGAATGCGGCGAGCAAGGTGCCACCGAGGGTCAGGTTCATGAATAACATGTGCAGGAAGAAGGTGAAAACCAGGAGAATGTGGAAAAGCCAAGCCGGGCCCGGGAGGCCGGCGGGATCAACGGCCGGAATGAGGTTGGGATTCATCACTCTCCTCCTTTCTGCGGAATCAGGGTTGCGAGATACTGGCCCAACATGTCGGCCTCCTTCTCCGTGCCGACGAAGGGTGGCATGTAGGGGTAGTCCATCGCCGCGGTGTTGATCATGCGATCGCGATCGGCCGCGGCGTAGTCCGCCCCCATCGCACGCAGCCCGGCAATCGTCGCCGAGACCATCCCCACGTTGAGGTCGTAAATCATCTCGGGGTCCCCGTTGATCTCATCAGGGGAAGGTAGAACCTCGCGCATTTCCGCGAAGCTCAGGTCTGCGTGGCAGGCCGCGCACTCGGCCTGGAAGACCCGCTCACCGGAGCCGGGGGGATCATCCGCAGCAACAGCGAGTACCTCGGCGAAGCTCGGCATCACCCCGCGGATTCCCTGATATCCGTCGAGGGTGTGGCAGCTCGAGCACTCGGTCTTGAAGATCCGGCGACCAAAGGAGACTGGATCCGCATCGCCGCGCGCTACCCAGCCTGACCAGGAGGCCACGCCCTCAGCGTTGATGGTCTCGATGTCGCTCACCAGTAACCCATTCGAGAAGAGGTGGCTGTGGATCAGGAAGGGCTTTCGGGTGCCCTCGCGCAGGCGCTCGTAGCCGCCGAAGAACGCGAAGGCTGCAAGCGCGAGGACCACCGCGGTAGCGGCCCGCGTCAACTTCGGCATCAAAATCAAGATCAGCACCCCGACGACGAGCGTCACCGCCAACGCCCACAGGACGAAGTGGCGGGTGGCGGCAAGGCTCGCCAGCGACGGCGCAGCGCCGCGAAAGAGGGCGAGCACGGTCTCCGGCAGCACCGCCTCCCACCAGCGGTAGCCGGCGTAGGAAACGATCACGCCGCCGGCAAGCCACCAGCCGAGGTAGCGGAGAACACTCGCACGGCGGTCCTCAGGCGTTTTGAGTGCCGCAAAGACCATGAAGACGGTGGCCATCAGGATCGCGATTCCGGTGCGCAGCAGGGTGCTGGGGATGTAGGTCGGGTTGAAGAAGCCATCCCAAAACGCATGGGTCTCCAGCCAGCGTCCGGGGGTCAGCATGAAGGTGATGATTCCGTTGATGACCACCAGTGACATGTAGGCGCCGACGAAATAAAGCCACCCCACCAGCAGGTGGGCGCCCTTGGAAATCTTGTCCCAGGTCGCGTAGTAGACCAAGGCGGCGACGATCTCGAGCACGAAGAAGACCCACTCCAACGCCCAACCCCAAACGTAGGTGTGGATGAGCGCCGAGATGGCCCCCGGTGAGATCAGACCGGCGACAACCCAGATGCCGACGCCGGATATGGCCCCGAAAACCGTCGACACCAGGATCAGCACCAGTGACGAGCGCCGCGCCAGCTCGCGCAACGCCGGGTCGTCACGCCTGACTGCCAGTGTCTCGGTGACGGCGATCAGGAGGCCGCCGCCCACCGCGAAGTGGGCGACGATGACGTGCGGGATGGCGACAATGGCCATGAGCAAACCGCCGCCCATCGCCAGGTCCCAGATCGGGTAGTCCATTCTCTCCCCCCTCCGTTTTGAGTCGCAGAAAACCGTAGCATCGCGGTCGTGGCCTGACAAGTGCTTGAATCTAAACGATGTGTAGTTGATCAATCTTGGAAAACCCAGTATCGCGTCCCCACACCGGCCGATCACCTCTTCCTACCGGAGCCCTTCTCCAGCGCCCATGAAGGGAATTATTCGCCTATCTGGGGAGGTGTCTCTTGACACGACGTCGCATCGGCGCTACCTTTGTTTGAGACATTGATAATGAGACTGGATTAAAGCTATGAGCAGCAAACTGGCACAAAGGGCGCAGAAACTATTCATCCAATACCTCCGGGAGAACAACCTGAAGGTGACCCAGGAGCGACTCGCCCTACTGGACGAGATCTTCTCCACGGACGACCACCTCGACGCGGACGATCTGCTCGCTCGGATGAAGAGCAAGCACCGCAAGGTGTCGCGGGCGACGGTCTACCGCACTCTCGATCTTCTGGTCCAGTGCGGGTTGGTGCGCAAGAGCCGTCTCGGCCGCGAGCACTACTTCTACGAGAAGATGGAGCCGGGCGGGGGACACCACCACATGGTCTGCACCGCTACCGGGAAGATCATCGAGTTCTGGGATGCGGACCTTGACGAGGCGCTGCGCCATCTCTGCCAGGAGTACAAGTTCCGCCCCACCTTTATCTCGATCCAGATCCAGGGTCTGAGTGAGGAGGGTCAGAAGGTCGAGCAGGAGACGTCGTTCTTCTGATTCACAACCAATCCGGACAGCTCACGACAACGCCCCGCTCATCGCAGCGGGGCGTTGATTTTGGGATAGCTCAGTCCCGGATGAATCGGATCCGCGCAAAACGCCTCTTACCCACCTGTAAGAGCACGGGCTCCGACCCCGTAGTACATAGCTCGGCTTTGATGTCGCGCTCGGGCTCGCCCTCGACCTTGACCCCGCCCTGCTGAATGAGGCGCCGCGCCTCGGAGTTCGAGGCCGCGAGACCACCCTCCACCAAGACCTTCGGCAGCAACATGGCCTCTGAAGCGGCGGCCACCTGCACTTCGGGGATCTCCTGCGGCAGGCGGCCGACGGAGAAAACCCTTTCGAACTCGTGCCGTGCGGCGTGTGCATCCTCCTCTGAGTGGAACTCGGCGACGATGGTCCCAGCCAGCTCCTTCTTAACCTCCATGGGGTGTTTGACGCCGTCGGTGACGCGTTGTCGCTCCGCCTCGATCTCCTGCTCCTCGCGGTCGGTCAGGAGCAGCCAGTACTTCCACATCAAGTCATCGGAGATCGACATCAGTTTGCCGAACATCTCCACCGGCGGATCCTCAACCGCCACGTAGTTTCCCAGCGATTTGGACATCTTCTCGACGCCGTCGAGGCCTTCGAGGAGGGGCAAGGTCATCACCACCTGGGGCTCCATCTGGTGCTCCCTCATCAGGTGGCGACCCATGAGCAGATTGAAGAGCTGATCTGTCCCCCCGAGCTCCACGTCAACCTCGAGCGCCACCGAGTCATAGGCCTGGGCGAGCGGGTAGAGGAACTCGTGGAGCGCAATTGGTTGCTGGGCCTCGTAGCGGCTCCGAAAATCCTCCCTCTCGAGCATCTGGGCAACGGTCACCTTCGCCGCCAGCCGGATCCAGTCGGCGGAGCCGAGCTTGCCGAGCCAGCGGGAATTGAAGTCGATCACGGTGGCCTCGGGATCGAGGAGCTTGAAGATCTGCCGCCGGTAGGTTGCGGCGTTGGTCTCGATCTCCTCCGGGGTCAGCTGGGGTCGGGTCATCTTCTTGCCCGTCGGATCGCCGATCAGCCCCGTGAAGTCGCCGATGAGGAACACCACCTTGTGCCCGAGCTGTTGAAAGTGGCGCATCTTGCGAATCACCACCGTGTGCCCGAGGTGGAGGTCCGGCGCCGAGGGATCAAAGCCGACCTTGACGATCAGCGGCCGACCGGTCGACTTCGCCCGCCGCAACTTGTCGGCGAGTTGGTCGGCGGGCACGACGTCGACACAGCCCTTCTCGAGGAGTTTCAGCTGGTCGGCTATATCGTTCTGCGACACCTTATCCCCTCTCGCGGCCGTCACTCCGCAGCATCATCGCGCCTCGAGCTCGGCGATGGGCAGCATTCCCGCCCCAGTACTGAGCAGTTCCTCCCAGGCAGCGAAGCTAGCCAGGGTCGCGCTCACCGCCTCGGCGCTTGTCGAGAGGATCGTCATCTCGAGGTCGGAAGATGGCCTCCACATCACCGCGCCGGCAGCCACCGCGGCGCAGCGGCGGGCACGCCCCGAAGCGCCGCTCCACGCCGCAGCGTTCACCGCCGCAACCCGGCGTCGAACCAAGGCCAGCTCTTCTTCACCAGCGGGCGCGGTCAACGCCGCCCAACCCTCGCGAAGATGCTCTTCGACGGCCTCCACGGTGCCCTCGGCCGCAGCCACCAGGAGGAGGGCTCGGCGGCCCGGAATGAAAGGCCTCAGCACTTCGATCTCGTATTCGGGAAAAATCGCCGTCGCCCGTCTCTCGAGCAGCTCCGCCATCACCAGGTGGAGAGCCTCATCCCCGCTGTAACCAAGCTCCAGATCGACCACCATGACCGAGTCGTCACCCGCCGCCGCCTCCCGAGTTCTCGGAACCGGTGCGACCGACTGAGCGCTGGCAGCTCCGCCGGGCGTTCCTCCACCGGACCAGAACTTCCGAATTGCCTCGGCCGCGGCCTCTCCGTCGTCCGCAACGACTCCCAGGGAAAGGTTCCCGGTGCGCAGGAGCTCGGCCGGGGAGAGAGCCGTGCCCTCCGCCACACCGAGGACGCCTCCCATCAGGCGAAGGGCCTTGCGCCGCGCGCTCCCCCCGCCATACTCGCTCACCGGCCGTTGATCGTCGGCAACGCGCTGCAGAGCCTCGTAGAGGATCTCACTCAACTCACCGAGACCATCCACCGGGGCCGCCAGCTCGAGTTGGGGGGGCCATGCGTTCACCCACACCCACCCGGGTTGAACCTGGCCCGTGCGCAGCTCTCCGGCCAACCTCGCGAGGATCGTCGCCGCGACTTCGCCGTCAAGATCCGGCACCACCACCGGCCGTAGGCACAGCGTCGCCAAAGGGGTGCCCGACCTCTGGAGGATCGCTGCGGTGAGGCCGTTATCCAGCTGCAGGATCTCCGGAGGAGCGGCAAAGCGAGGGTTGAAGGTGCGCGGCGGCAAGACCAGCACCGTGCTCCCCGGGTGCTGGGGAAGCCATGATCGAGCCGCTGCACGGACCCCCTCGACGGTCACCCCCTCCCCGCCAAAGAGGAACTCGCGGACCGCTTCGGATCGCCCATCGATCCATAGCTCGAGGAGGTGCAGCGCCGCAGCGGGATGCTGCTCCAGAAGGGCGCGTCGGCGAACCACCAGGCGCCGAGCCGCCGCATCGACCTCGGCAGCCTGCAGACCGGGATTCTCCGCCACCCGTGCCAACCCGAGGCGCAACCGGCGCACGGCGATGTCGGCTTCCTCAGGGTCCGTCCGCACCTCGAGCAGGCCGCGGTTTTCGTCAACCCTGCTGCGCAGGCCTTCGAGATCGTCTGCCAGCACCTGCGGCAGGAGATTCCAAAGGACCTCGACAGTGCTCCGCGCGGGATCCGCAGGCGGCGGAAGGTTGACCTCCAGACGGATCTCGGCCTCGCTTCCGGGGGACCCGAGACGACGTTCGAGGCGACCCTCAATCACCGCATCATTGGTCGATTTCGGCGGTGTAGCAGTCATCCGACCGCCCAAGAGACGCTCGAGAAGGACGCGGAGATCCTCAGGCGGCATCCCGCCGACCGCCACCACAATGGCCGGCGCGGCACCACCCTCCTCGCTTTCAAAGGCCTCCTCGAGATCTGCAATCAATGTCAGATCACCACTCGTGACCGCGCGCCCGGAGCCCTGAAGCGAAGGCCAAACTACGGTCGTGGCGTCGGAGAGTGGCTCGGCCACTACCAGCAGTTGGGTTCCGTTCTGCAAGGCCTCAACGTGCAGAGCCTGGGCGCCGACCGGCGGGGAAACAACGAGGCCGACAACCAGGAGACAGAGAAAACACTGCAGATAAGCGTCTTGCACCTTCATCGCGGGCGTCATGGTAGCATGCCGGGCGATGCGTTCTGATCTCGATCTGATGGCGCCGCCGGTGCTCGGCATCTCCTGGTTGGCGGCCGCCGCCGCCCTTCCCCTGGCCCTGATCATGGCGATGGTAGGTCAGGGACTCGGCGCGCTCGTGGGAGGTTGCGGGTGGATCGGCTTGAGCCTGCCGATCGACCGCCAGGTGTGGGCCCTTGTCAATCAACCGGTGCTCAATTTCGCCTCCGAGCCCGTTGCGGCAGGGTACTGGCTGGGGTCTCTCGTTCTTCCCTTGGCGATAGCGGCGACCCTGGTGCCGCTCCTACCTCGCGCTCGTTCGCTGACAGCCGAGCTCGCGGTGGTGCAGATGGCCTGGGGCGCGGCCGTGGTGGCGGTCGCCTGGTTACCTCTCCTCGACGCCGACGACGGCCACCTCGTTCGCTGGCTCGCACTCCATGGGATGCCGGTGAGGGTGACGTGGCTCGTACCCCTCCTCGGCGCCGGCGCGGCCCTCCTGCCGACTCTGCGCCTGCTCGCGCTGGCCCGCAGGCAGCGTCAGCACACCGGGCGGGGCTTCCGCCTGCTGGTGGTCGCCGCCCACCTCGGCCTGCCGCTTGCAATCTGGGTGGGTATGGCCTCCGCGATCCGCGGCTCGCTGCCCTCGGCGGCCGCCATCGCCGTCGCGATCGCTCTGGCGGCGAGCCTGATGCTGGCCTGGTTTCGATACCCCGCGCCCTTTGTTCACCCACTCAGTGAGCCCTCGGCGGGCGGAGTCTTCGGCCTGGCTCTCGCCGTCATCGTCATGGCTACAATCCTGTGGGTCGGCGGACGGCGTCTCCCGGACGAAAAATCGGCTGGGGTGCTATGGGGCCAACCGCAGGCCTTCAACAACATCCGGCAGTGGATCGAGCCCATCCCCGTCGCCCTTCGCCGGCCGTGAGTGAGGATGCCGGGCCGGCCGAATGCCACCGAAACCGCTTTTCTTGCTCTTGGTATCACCGCTCGGTCCCCAATGTATACTGAAGCGCCTCGCCCGGCGGCGAGCATGCACCCGGTCGCCCGCGAGAGGTCACAAAGGGGAGTCACGATGATGAACGCAAAGGTCGAACAAGCCCTCAACGAGCAAATCCACGCCGAGTTCTTTTCTTTCTACCTCTACCTCTCGGTGGCTGCTTTCTTCACCGCCCAACACCTCGACGGCTTCTCCCATTGGATGCGCATCCAGGCTCAGGAGGAGTTTGCTCATGCCATGAAGCTCTTCGACTATCTCAACGAACGTGGCGGTACGGTGCAGCTGATGGCCCTCGACGCACCACAGCGGGAATGGGCCTCACCGTCGGTGGCTGTCGAGGCGGTCCTCGAGCACGAGCGGTTCATCAGCGGACGCATCAACCGGTTGGTGGATCTGGCCGCCGCCGAGAACGACCACGCGACAATCGTCCTGATGCATTGGTACGTCGGCGAGCAGGTGGAGGAGGAGGCGATTGCCGACACCCTCTTCCATCAGGTGAAGATGGTCGAGGACAGCCCCCATGGTTTGCTCATGATCGACCGCGAGCTCGCCGGGAGGGCGTTGCCCGCTGTGGACACAGCCGAGGGTTAATTCCTGGCTATGGCATCGGCCACCAGGAGGCGGGCGACGTCGATTCCAGTGGCTTCCTCGAGGCGAAGAAAACCGGGTGTTGGGTTGATCTCGATAACCGTGGGACCGTTCTCCCCCAGTACGAGATCAACCCCACACTGACCGAGACCGAGGACTTTCGCCGCCGCCACCGCCATTTCGGTCTCTTCCGGTCTGAGGCTGTGAGCGACGGCGGATCCCCCGCGGGCCGCGTTCGATCTCCACTCCCCCTCGCCGGCGGAGAAGCGCGCCGCCGCAACCGCGGCGCCCCCGACCACGAGCACTCGGAGGCTGTTCTCGCCTCCAGGCAGCCAGCGCTGGACCACCACCTCGTCTCCCACGCGCCAAAGGCTGTCGAGAATCGCCTCGAGGTGATCACGATGAGTACAACGAATGACCCCGATCCCCATCCGCGACCGGCGTTGCTTGACTACCACCGGCAGTCCCAGGTGGCGGACGGCCGCCCTGGCCAACGCTTCCGGATCGGCGCCGGCGATCGTCGGTGGCACCGGAAGTCGAGCTGCGGCCAGCGTGCGAACCGTTTGCCAGTGATCTCGGCCGAGACGGATGGCGGATGGCGGGTTCGGGGTGGCCACACCGCACTCGACCACCGCTTCCAGCACGGCCAGCACGCTCTCGGGTCGCCAGTTGCCCACTCGCGCGAGAACCGCGTTCGCCGGCGTTTGGAGGGCCTCTCCTCCGACCGGTTGGGCTCCTTCGCCGTCGACCAAGGCGGCAAGGCCGGTCGCGTCGACAATGTTCAGATCCACCTCGAGCGCCGACGCCGCTTCCGCGAGACGTTGATTGGTTCGGAGTTCGGGGCGGGCGGTGAGCAGGAGCAGGCGCATCGATACATAGTACCCCAGGGGTACAGAACGGGTATACTGATAGGAGTGATTCAAGGTAACCTGGACCGGCTCCACTTTGGGGACCTTCTGCAGTGGCTGCAGATGGGCGGACTCAGCGGTCGACTGTCTGTCCACGATCCCCAGGGAGAACGGCGCCTCGACTTCCTCGACGGCCGAGTTGTCTACGCATCCTCCACGGTGCCCGACGAGCGGTTCGCCTCGTGGCTCGCCAGGAGAAGCCTCATTCCCGCGCTGAAACTGCGGCGACTGCTCGCGATAGCGTTGCTCCGCCGCACCTTGTTCTCCGACCTTCTGATCACCGAGGGCGTGATGGCGCCGCACGAGCTGCAGAAGAGCCTCACCGATCTTGCCGAAACGATCACCAGCCGCATTCTCTACTCTCCTCAGGCCCGCTTTGAGTTCGACCCTGCCTATCCGATCCACGATCTCCTCGGCCTTTGCCTGGACGTGGAGCCCCGCCATTTATTGATGGAAGCTGCACGCCGTTCCGACGAAGATCGTCGACCGGCCCGTGACGAGGAGCTGCCTGGTTTGCCACTCACCGGTGAGGCCTTCGAGAGCTTTTTCTGGGAGTTGGCGCGCGAGGGTATCGTTGAGGAGGATCCGGTGGACGGGGAGCAAATGAGCGCGCTGCACAATCTGCTCCGGGATATTGTCGGCACCCTCGCCCAGTGGCTGGCGTCGAGCCCGGGCCTGGTTCCGCTCCCCCCCGGCCAGATCGAGAGCATCGCCCTGGACATGGCCGACGAACGGCCTGTCGGTATTTTCGGCCTGCCCCACGCAACGTGGAACCAGATGGTTCTCGGTTGCTCCGTACGGAGCTACGAACAACACCGGCCGCGTACGCTCACCCAGCTCGAGGAGACTGCATCCGAGTTCGATCTGTGGATGGAAATGACGGGCACCGAGTTCTGGCGCCGTCCGCAGGCGGAGAAGCTCGACGACCTCACCCGCCGAGTGGTCGTCGCCTGGTCACGAGCCGCCGCTGCCGCTGCTCCCCACCTCGGAATCGATCCCGCGACAACCTCCCTGGCCGCTCATCTGGTCGCGGTGCCCACGGACCTCGTGCTCTGGGTCCTCTCAACACTCCCAGTGCCCCACCTGGGCATGCGTCAGGCTTTGCTCAATCGGCTGCCCCGCCGCGTGGGTTCCACCCTGGCCCGCTTGGCGGACTTCCCGGAGTCGATCCGCGATCTCTTCGATCCGCAGACACCCACCCCCCTCGGGGTGTGTCTCCATCTGGGCCGCGAGCGGTTGCCCTCGGCCACACTGTGGCCTGCGACCGTGCCCGACGAGGACGAGCGCCTGCTCGAGATCGCGACCCCCGGCGCCCTCGCCATGGCCAGCGACGCGGTTCGGGAGGTCTCGGAGGAGACCTCGGACGACCACGCCGCCATCGCCTGACGACTCGATCCGGCGCCCGTCGAGACGGGGTTGTCCATCACGGGTGAAGAGGTTAAGAGCAACGAGGTAAAGGGGCAGCGACCGGAAAGGTCAATTCTCAGTTCTCAGTTCTCAATTTCGAATTCTCAATTCCTAATTCCTAATTCCTAATTCCGACCAGGATCTACCTTGCCTGGGGCAGCTCGATCCTCACCTCGGTGCCTTCCGCCACTACGCTGGAGATGGAGAGCGAGCCGCCGTGGTGCTCCACCACCCGCTTGGCGATCGCCAGGCCGAGGCCCACCCCGCGAGGTTTGCCGGTCAAGACATTGCCGCCCTGCCAGAACGCCTCGCTGACGAGGGGCAGCTCCTGCTCGGGGATTCCGACCCCGGTGTCGGTCACCCGGAGGATGAGCCAGGGTTTCTCACCGCGCATCAGCCGCCGAACCTCGAGCCTTACCTCGCCGCCGCCCTTGCTGAACTCGATGGCGTTCTTGATCACCGCCCGCAGCGCGGCCTCGGTGCTCTCCGCTTCGCAGAAGACGGTGTCCAATCCGCTGGGAATCAGTATGTGGAGGCGTACCGCACGGTTCCTGGCGAGATCCCGCAGGGGCGCGAT
The DNA here is from genome assembly GCA_030637805.1 of Acidobacteriota bacterium. Lineage (GTDB taxonomy): Bacteria > Acidobacteriota > Thermoanaerobaculia > Thermoanaerobaculales > Sulfomarinibacteraceae > Sulfomarinibacter. Next base: position 12,737 of record DAOWFV010000184.1, read on the forward strand.
CACGCGCCGAAAGAGATCCTCCGCGGGCACCGATCGTCGCTCCGGCCCTTCTGAACCCGTGGCCAGCGCAGACGCCTGGAAAATGCTCTGGATGATCTCCGAGAGCTTCTCAGCCTCGTCGCGGATGATGGCGATGAACCTCTCCCCTTTCTCTGCGGGTGCGTCCTTCACGCGCTCGAGAATTTTCGCGGCGGTCACCAGTGAGGTCACCGGAGTGCGGAGCTCGCTCGACAGGCGGGTGATGAGCTCCTGCTTGATCTGGTCCAGGGCCGAAAGATCACGATAGGCGTCTTCCACCAGCGTGTTCTTCTCCGACAAATCGTCGGCCAGACGGCGTGACTCGGCCAGGGCATTGCGCAGCTCGGAGGTTCGCTTGGCGACCTGGCCCTCGAGTCCGCGGTTGAAATCCTGAAGCTGCCGCCATGCGATCGCATTGGCATAGCCCATCGCGGCGGTGGATCCGAGGACGTTCGCCAGCTGGAGATCGTTCTCATCGAGGTTCCCGCGATCTCCGTCTCCGTACGCGGTGAGCAGGCCCACCACCTTTTCCTGGGTGGTCAGCGGGACCACCAAGGCCGAGTTGAAGTTGGCGTTCCTCACCGTTGCGAGTTGAAAACTCTCCTCTGTCGCGTCGATTTCACCGACCAGGAGGCGCGGCTGCCGTTCGTTGAGAAGGGCGATCGCCACGGGCTCGCCCGCCTCATCGGCGGTGCTCAGGAGAGGATCCCGTTTGAAACCGTGAACCACCGCCTCCCGGAGCTGCCCGGAGCTCGGTATGATCATGACCGCCGCCCCCTGCACCTGCAGGTGACGAATGGTGTTGGTGATGAGCAGGCGGAGCACGTTCGCCGGGTCACGCTCGTTGCTGACCGCCTGGCCGAATTCCGAGATGTTGGCCAGCACCCGCACCTTGCGCTCGAGCTGCCGGCTGACAGTGTCGAGACGGGCATTGAGGTCGGTCATGGCGAGGTTCGCCCGCACCGCCTCTCCCACGAGGGCCTCCTCGCTCAGGGGCCGGGTGGGATCGGATGCTTCGCTGGGAATGGTGACTGCCACGTCCTGCCCCGCCCCACCCACGTCCTCCCGCTCTACGAAGGGCTGCAGCGCAATCCGCATCTGCTGTTGGAGTCGTTGAATGGCCTGGGCATTGGTTCCCACACCGAGCTTGTCGGCTACCGCCGCGAGCGTTCGTTCCCCGACCACCGAAAAGGCCTCGAGGACACCGTCTCCGGTCACCGCGACCGAAGGGAAGGCGGGCAGGTTGTCGGGGTTGAGCGCTGCTTCCATCTCCGCCAGCGGTTGGATAGGTTCGAGGTCGCGCTTGTTGTGTAGGAACACGAGGGGCACCTGTCGACGGTCGAGCCCGTTGGCACCCAGGTTCTCCCAGAGGTTCTGCAGCGAGGTGAGGTTCGGCTCGCGCTGGTCGATCTGCGAGTCTGCAACGAAGACCACACCGTCGGCCCCGGCCAGGACCGTCCGCCGAGTCGCGTTGTACTGCACTTGGCCAGGCACGGTGTACAGCTGGAGCGCGAGCCGGTAACCGCGGATCCTGCCCAGGTTGAGCGACAAGAGATCGAAAAAGAGGGTGCGATCAGAGGCGGTGTTGAGGGAGTACAGCTTGGTCCGGCGCTGCGGGTCGGTGACGCGATGGATGTGCTGGAGGCAGGTGGTCTTCCCGCCCAACGCCGGGCCGTAGAAGACGATCTTAATCTTGATCTGCCGGTACTGGTTGTCGAATTGGACCATGCGCCCCTGCCCTGAATTCGTCGGCCAAGCATCCCGAGGGCCGCCTCACCCATTGCGCCTCACGGGTCGGGACCGCGTCGAGAGCGATCCCTCCCGCGGCATTTGAGGATCTCCCCCGGCCGGCGTGGGATCGATTCTACCGCGAACCGACCCGGTCTGCTTCTCCGACGGTACCGCCGGGCGGGGAACGGTGCCCACCCATGGCGTCAGGGAATGGGCGAGAACTCGCTGCCGGCACCTTGGCCCGATGACGCTCGGGACGCGATCGCTTGGTCACCGAAACACCTACCGTGGAGGCTTCCGCGTACACATAGCTCGCGTCACCGGTATCCTGGTTAATCACGGAGGCATAGGGGAAGACGAGGGCCTCGTCCGGCCCCTCCTCGAGGTAGAAGACGAGACTGCCTCCGGTGATCTCGGTTAACAGGCGGCGCTGGGTGTGGCCGAAAGGCGGCACGTCGAGAAGCTCCGAGGCCACTACTTCACCCGCAGCATCCTGCACATCGAGACGAACGGTCGTCCACTCCGGCGTCCACGACGCAACCCCGACATTACAGCGGAAGAACTCGCCGTCGTTGAGGATTCCTGCGGCGTAGCCGAAGGTCCACCAGTCCACGGCCCGCTCCAATCCGGCTCCAGGGACGGTCTGGCCGTACTCCCCGGCGCTCCCGGCCGCCTCGGGGGTGTAGGTGCGGGAGGTCGCCAGAAAGTCACAGGTCTCGATGGGATCGCAGGGGAGCCCGTAATCGGCGTAGGCGAGCATCGCGGCCGTTCCATTCAAGGCAAAGACCTCCGGCCCGAGAACATCCCACAGGTTGACCGTCTCCCACGGCCCGAGGGTGAGATCGAAAGTGGCAACCTCGAAGTTGACCGTGTCGCTTGGCAGCGCCTGGACCACTATCGGGAGGTCAAACTCGTGGGGGTTGTGGAGCGACAGATCGGTCATCCAGAAGGTCTCCCCAACCCCGGGGTTGTGTGCCGCCGCAGTGATCATCCAGTCTGCCGACAGCTGCGCCGCCGCCTCCGGAGGTCCGAGGAAGACAACTCCCACCATTAATCCGGTCAAAGCCCAACGCACTCTCGAGTTGTACATGTCCACCTCCGCCCTCCGTTAACAGCAACGATCGTGCCACCTCCGGACCACTCTTCGTGGACTCCGCCCGGGCGACGGTGTCCCTCGCAGGTGACACCTCCCGTTGGCTTTCGACTATAATTTCCCGAGGAGGTAAGTATGCGGGTTTCCGGAGTTCTCATGATCGGCGTCCTGATCGCGGCCGGCTTCGTCTTCTACCTCACCGGCCGCGACGCGACCACCAGCCTCGACGCCGTCGCGACGATCGCCGCCGACCTCCGTGAGGAGGGGGTTGCGGGCCGGCCCCTCGACCGCGCGGCCGCACAGCAAATGATCTCCGCCATGGAAGCCCTCCTGGCGGCGCCGGAGACCATCTCCGACCATGTCGAAGACCTCAGGTCCTTTGCCGCAACCGCCGCGGCCTGGGCACAGGCCGCCGCTTCCCCGAGCCCCGAGCTGCACACGGCGGTTTCCCTGAGAACCGCCGCCGGCGAGCTTCGTGAATATGCCATCCGCTCGACGCCAACCCATCTCACGCGGGCTCGGCGCTCCCTCGATGGTGCCCGTTCTGCTCTCGCCGGGGAGGCATCGGGCTCGGGATCGGGTCCGGGCCTCGCGACGGACGCCGTCCGGGATCGTTTGGAGAACCTGCAGCGTTCCCAGCAGGAACAGCAGCAGGATTTGGCCGAAGAGCTCAATCGCTGAGCTGGAGGTCTTCCAGGAGCTCGCCGGTCAGGTTGGTGGCAAGGAGAGGCCCGGCGCCCTGTTTGCGCAGATCGGCCGCCACCAGCGCAAGCCAGCGTTGGACAGCGGGTGTCCGCTCCACAGGGGCTACCTGCCACAATCTCACGACTGTGTCGCCGTGGTGCGGTGCGATGAGAGCCACCGGGTGCAGGGGCCGGGAGTGTTCCACCACCACACCCTCGACGAGAGCCGCAGCTTGGTCGGCGCGGAACCAAACCTTATCCCTTTTGAGCACCGCCCGCCCCCAGCGCCAAACCTCCGTTTCGAGCCCTCCAAGAGCGCGCTCGAGGTCCACACCGCCCGCGAGAACCAGGTGCGGCATCAGTCCTCCCCATCTGCGTGGCCGACGAAGGAAAGGACCACTCGCCGGCTTCGTGGCCGCAGATCGCACTCGACGAGAACGATCTGCTGCCAGGTTCCGATGACACAGCCTCCCGTGGCGACCGGAATACTCAGAGACGGTCCGAGCAGCGCCGCACGGAGGTGGGAGAAGCCGTTGCCGTCCCCCCACCTGAGGTCGTGGTGGTACGAGCCATCCGACGGCGCCAACCGCTCCAGCGCCTCGTTCAGGTCACGCAGAGCACCGGGCTCGAACTCGATGGTGGTCACGGCCGCGGTGGAACCGGGCACGAAGACCGTCACCTGGCCCCGGGTCGCGCCGATCGATCCCAACCAAGCTGTCACCTCCCCGGTGAGGTCGATGATGTGGCCGTGTCCCTCGGTGGGGAGTTCGATTTCGTGTTGAATGATCTTCATGGGCGCAGTATAGCCGTCAGACTGTGGAAGCATGGCTTCTGGTAGGATATCCGCCGTGTATCTGGGGGGCGTATTGGCCGTGGCCGTCGAGGCGCTGCTTCCCGGCCTTTGCCCGCACTGCGGGCGGCCCTTGCCGGGAGAGGACCGGGGTCTCTGTAGCGAATGCTGGTCGAGGATCATTCCGCTCGCCGGGGCCGCCTGTCCGCGCTGCGGCATTCCCACAGAGGATCCCTCGGAGCCCTGTCTGGGCTGCGCCCGGAAGCCCCCTCCGCAGCAGGCAACCCTGATCTGGGGGGAGCACAACGGCGTGCTTCGGACCGCGATCCTCTCCCTCAAGCACGGTGGCAGAGACGATCTCGCACCGCCACTCGGTGCCCGCATGGCCGCAGCAGTGGCAGTCCTACCCTGGGCGGAGACCATCGATACCGTCTCCTTCGTTCCCTCCCACTCGTTGCGTCGGTTCCGGCGTCCGTGGCCGGCGGCCGAGTTGCTAGCGCGAGCGGTGGCCAATGGTCTCGAGCGGCCTTGCGTGCCTCTGCTGCGGCGGCACGGTCTGGGTCGCCAGACCGGGCGATCTCGAGCCCGTCGTCTTGCCCTTCCACGCCGCAGCTTTTCCGCAACGGCACGAGCGAACCAGAGGCACATTCTGCTCGTGGATGACGTCGCCACGACTGGCAGCACCCTGAGACGGGCAGCCGAGACTCTCCGCCGAGTGGGTGCGGAGACCGTGTTCTGCGCCGCTCTCGCTCACGCCCCCGATCCGAGGAGATTTTCATGAACCTGTTCGACAACCTGGTCAAGTACGGGATGCCGCTGGTCCCAAAACCGATTGTGGGCCGCGTGGCGCGCCGCTATGTCGCGGGCGAGACTCTGGATGACGCCGTGCGCACCATCCGCGCGATCAACGACGACGGGTCGATGGCCACGATCGACGTCCTCGGCGAGGAGGTCCGGGACCCGGAACCGGCAAAGGCAGCGGTGGTCGAGTATCTCGAGCTTCTCGACCGGGTAGAGGCGGAGGGCCTGGACGCCAACGTCTCCATCAAACCGACGATGCTCGGCCTCAAGATCGACGAGGACTTCTGTGCGGAGGCCGTGACGACCATTGTCGTCAGGGCGGCCGAGCTGGGCAACTTCGTGCGCATCGACATGGAGGACCACACCTGCACCGACGCCACCCTGCGCATCTACCGCCGGGTCGTCGAAACCCACCCCAAATCAGTCGGCGTGGCTCTGCAGTCCTACCTCCACCGGACCACCGCCGACGTCAACGATCTCCTCTCGCTGAACCCCAACATCAGGATATGCAAGGGGATCTACCGGGAGCCGCGGGCGATCGCGTGGAAGGAATTCGCGACGATTCGCTCCAACTTTGTCTACAACATGGAGAAGCTCCTCGACAATGGCGCCTACGTCGGAATCGCAACCCACGACA
>DAOWFV010000081.1 GCA_030637805.1 Acidobacteriota bacterium
ACATCCATGCTGCCAAGACGCATCTGTCCCGGCTGGTCGAACGCGCCGAGCAGGGCGAGGAGACCGTCATCGCACGCAACGGCCGGCCGGTCGCACGGCTGGTGCCCTACCGCGAGCAGCGAAAGCGCCGCGAGCCGGGGGCATTGCGCGGGCAGATCAAGATCCGGGAAGGCCTGCTCGCCGGTCAGGTCAACAGCCTTGCCGAGGTCCGCGAAGAGCTGCGGGAGGTGTGGGTGAAGTTGGAGCTCCAGTCGGGAAACCTGCTGCGAGCTCAGGGCGAAGGCGAAACGGTCGACAGCCTGCTTCTGCGTGACGAGGAGCTGCGTCAGGTCGAGTCCGAGCTTCTCGCCGCCCTCTTCAAGTCCCAACAGCTACGGCGCACGATGCTCGAGAACCGTACCATGCTCGCCGCCATCGAGGACGAGGTGCGCCGACTCTCGAGCGAGGTCGGTGCGGCCGAAGCGCCCCTCACCGGAACCTGGCGATTGGTCGTGGACCCGGGTCAGGAGGGCATGGCGTACCTGCAGCAGCAGGGGACCCTGGTGACCGGAACCTACGCTTTGTCCGGGAACTTCACGGGCTCGTTTCGCGGCACGCTGGTCGCGGGCAAGGTACGGCTGGAGCGTATCGACTCGCAGATCGGCTTTGCCGCGATCTTCTACGGGCGCCTTGTCGGGCAGGGCAGGAGTGCGAGATTGCAGGGGAACTGGGAGGCCACCCAGCTCGCCAGCGGGCTGCCCTCGGCGGGGAGCTGGACCGCGAGGCGAGTAATCGAAGACGCCGAGTGAGGAACCCGGCGGTCCGTGCTATCGTTCCGGTTCCCGGAGGGAGGATCTGGAATGTACCGAAACCCCTGGTTCACACTGGTTCTGGGCCTGATGGTGGGCCTCGTCCTTGGTTATATTTTCGCCGAAAGGCAGCCGGTGCCGCCCGGTAAGGCGCTGATGCTCGGCGTCGAGAGCACCGGAAACCAGAGCGGCGGAATTCCGGAGGGGCATCCGCCCGTCCCAGCCGCGACGGGAGCGGGGACCCAGCGTCTCGACCAGCAGGTGGCGGAGATCCAGGGTCTCCTGGCCGCCAACCCGAATGATCCCGGGTTGATGGCGGCTCTGGGCAACGTTTACTTCGACGCCGGCCGTTGGGAGGATGCCCGCAGCTGGTACGAGCGTTCATTGCAGAACTCACCGGGCGACGCCAACATCGTCACCGATCTCGCGGTGGTTTACCGTAATCTCAAGCAGCCCGAGCGGGCCATCGAGCTGCTCGACGAGGCCATCAGGATCGAAAGCGACCACTGGCAAGCCTGGTACAACAAGGTCGTGGTCCTCCACTTCGACCTCCACGATCATGATCAGGCGGCCGTCGCCCTGCGCAGGCTGCAGCAGCTGCGGGCGAACAACCCTTCGCTTCCCGACCTCTCCGGTCTCGAGAAGGAAATCCTTGGGAATTAGGAATTCGGAATTAGGAATTCGGAATTTTCGGCGCGGGGAGGCGATAGGGTGGCTGGAAAGGTGACGCCCGCGCCCGTTGCTTCGGAGGTGCCTGGCATCCCGAGGTGACGATGTCCTCATCGTCACATCGGCGTGCCTGGCAGCCTCTCGGGCAGACTGACAATAGAAAGGGCGCGTCGAACCAGGCGCCTCCTGATGAGAGAGCGTGGGTTTGGACTCTGGCGTATACTCTGGTCCTTCGCCAGAGAAATGGGCGGGAAGGGCCTTATGCAACGCATCCTCGTGGTCGTGATCGTGCTCCTGGTGGTGTGGCGGATCCTCGCCGCCATCGGCCGCCGCCTGAACGAGAATGCTCCGGGCGCGGACAGCTTCAGCCGCTTCTCGCCTGAAGCACGGCGGCAGCGGAAGAGGTGGTCCGAGAGCCGCCGGGAGCGTCCCGATGAGCTTGTGGAGTGCTCCGCCTGCGGCAGCTTCTTTCCGGCAGAACGGGCTCTGACGGCCGGTGACAGCCGCGTCGTCTGCTCTGAGGCTTGCCGGCGGAACCTCGAGTCGTAGAATGATGGTGGGTGAGCTCCGCGCCCAACTGGTGGCGGCGGGCGCGCGCCTGAAAGCAGCCGGTCTCGTGCGTGACAGCGAGGGCAATCTCTCAGGCAGGATCGATCCGCGGAGCTGCGTGGTGACAGCGACGGGCGCCGTCCTCGGCCAGCTCAGGTTTGCCGAGCTGGTGGTGCTCCGCCTGAATTCTCGGGAGATCCCGGGCCGCGCGACCTCGGAGGCGGGCCTCCACCTGGATCTCTACCGCCGGCGGACGGAGGTGATGGCAGTCGTCCACGCCCATCCGCCGGCCGTGCTTCGCCTGGCCCGAGAGGGGAGGCTACCCGACCGCCGAAAGCTCGAGGAGGGCGAGCAGCTCTTCGGTCGCGTCGTCGAGGTCGCCCACTTCGAGGAGGGAAGCTCGGCCCTGGCGGAGGCGGCAGTCTCCGCCCTCGACGAGGCATCGGCCTGCGTTCTCCTGGGTCACGGGGCGGTGACCGTGGGTGCCTCCGTCGAGCAGGCCCTGAGGCGATTGCTGTACCTCGAGCGAGCGGCCGCGCGCACCCTGGAAGCCTGAAGCGATGGGCCAGTCGACGCTCTTCCCCGACGATCCTTCAGCGGCCCCTCTGGCGGAGCGGATGCGACCGGCCGGTCTCGACGAGGTGGTGGGGCAGGAGGCGCTGATCGGGGAGGGGGGCGTTATCCGCTCGCTGCTGAAACGGGGAGACCTGCCGTCGATGGTCTTCTGGGGACCGCCGGGGACCGGCAAGACCACAATCGCTCGGCTTCTCGCGGAGGCTGCCGGGGCGGAGATGGTGACCTTCTCCGCGGTGCTCTCGGGGGTCAAAGAGGCGCGGGCGGTAATGACCGAAGCGCGGAGCCTGCGTCGCGCCGTGGGCCGCCGCACGGTGCTCTTCGTTGACGAGATCCACCGCTTCAACCGCGCCCAGCAGGACGCCTTTCGCCCGTTTGTAGAGGCCGGAGACATCGTGCTCCTCGGCGCCACGACCGAAAACCCGTCCTTCGAGCTCAACCGCGCCCTGCTCTCGCGGGTCAAGGTCTACATCCTCGATCCCCTGAGCCCCGAGCAGGTCCTGGAGATCCTGCGCCGAGCCCTCGACGACCCGGATCGCGGCCTCGGGGAGCTCACGCCGAAGGTGGAGCAGGAGGCCTTGGAGCTCATTGCGACCATCTCAGCTGGCGATGCCCGGCAGGCGCTCAACCACCTGGAGCTGGCGGTCGCCGTGGCGCGGAACGAAGATGACGACACGGTTGACAAGGCGCTGGTGGGGAGGGTCGCCCAAAAGGTGTTGGCCATCTACGACAAGGGAGGAGAGGAGCACTACAATCTGATTTCGGCCCTGCACAAGGCGGTGCGCAACTCGGACGTCGACGCAGCCCTCTACTGGCTCGGGCGTATGCTCGAGGGCGGCGCCGACCCGCGATTCGTGGTCCGCCGGATGCTGCGGATGGCTTCGGAAGATGTCGGGATGGCCGACCCCCGCGCCCTGCAGCAGGTGGGTGCGGCAGCGCAGGCGGTGGAGCACATGGGCATGCCTGAGTGCGAGCTCGCCCTCGCCCAGGCCGCGGTCTACCTCTCACTGGCGGCGAAGTCGAACGCCCTGTACAAGGCCTACGGCGAGGTCAAACGCGAGGTTGGGAGCCGGCCGGGGCTGCCGGTGCCGATGGCGATCCGCAATGCGCCGACTGAACTCATGCGCGAAGCGGGCTACGGCGAGGGTTACCGCTACGCCCACGACGAGGCGGGCGCGGTGGGCGACCTGGAGTGTCTGCCGAAAGAACTCGTCGGCGCCCGCTTCTACCACCCCACCGACTACGGTTGGGAGGCGCGGATCCGCGAGCGCCTCGAGGAGATCCGCCGCCTCCGCGCCAAGCGGTCGAAAAAGTCCTGACTGTCCCA
>DAOWFV010000065.1 GCA_030637805.1 Acidobacteriota bacterium
CGGCGACCGCGACTCAACCCCGCCAGCGAGTAGTCGATGGCCGGCGATCCCCGGCCTCGACCACAAATCGCTGCCGGCGTCGAGTTGAGTCGCACGATTCGCGACAAGCACGGCGGGACGCCGCGATTCGTCGTCCGCAGTAGACACCCGGTGAGATAAGCGGGCCAGTCAGGCTCGCCGCAGATACAATGGAGTCATGACGCGGCCCGAGGCCTCTCCCGATTCGTTCCAACGGGTACTCCAGGAAGATCTCCGTCACCCGATCTACCTGACTCCCGAGGAGGTGGACGGCGGGTGGCGCGATCTTTTTCCGGCACTGGCGACTTCTCTGCCTGCCCCTTTTCCCATCTTCGGTCTCGATGAGGAACGGATCGTCACCTGGGGTTACCCGGTGTTGCTCTCGGAGGGAGCCCTCAAGCTGCAACACGATCTCGAACGGCTGGTCACCACGGAGGTGGATTACCGAAGTCGGCCAAGGGGCGGCGTGGAGCAGGACAAGAGGCAGGTCATGGCCCAGCGTGACCGCTACCACCGCTCCCTCTCCGCCACCCTCGAAAATGTGCTCATGAACGACTACCACCGCGGCCTGGTGGATCTCTTCCTTCTATTCCACTCCGGGCAGGCGATCCGCGCTCTGAGCAAGGCATCGACGCTGAGCCGGGGAGAACGCAAGGTGGAAAACCACGGAACCGACGATATCCGCTATGCGATCGCCGGGGTACTCGCCGATCTCCTCCAGCGCGCCTCGCTGACCGCGGTCGACCGCCTCCGGCGGCTCACCGAGGTGCGGATCATGCCCGGTCTCACCCCCCTTCTCGCCACTCTCTGCCAGGACCAGCTCCTGCTCATCGAAACCCGTCCTCCCAGAAACCTCTCCCAGCTCGGCGCCTACCTGCAGGCGCGTTTCCGTCAGAACGCGGAGGCGCTGACCAATGCCAATCGTGGGGTGCTCACACGCCTCAGAGAGCTGGTCGCCCGTCAACGTGAGGTCGGAGACCTCCTGCGCCTGGCGGTCGGCACCGACATCGACCTCGAGCGCCCGGAGTCTCTCCTCGAACCGCGTCTGCTGGGCGCCCTCCACACCACCGGTCTCGCCGATTCTCTTAACCTCTCCCGGGTGCAAATGGACCTCCTTCGCGACCTCGGACTGCGATTGAAAAGCTTCGAACTTCTCGCAGTCCTCCGCCGCCGGATCCTGCCTATGGAACGGCGGGCCGGCGACCTGGTGTTGGCCGGTCCATCCTCCGCGACACCGATCGCGCGTTCCACCCGGCCTTTCGACTTCACAACTCCGGGTGTTGTGGACTCCTCGGTTCGTCGTTTCGGCCTGGTCTACGATCTATCCAATTTCACCGCCGTTTTGGAGGAGGTTCGCAAGGCAGGTCGGATGGCCGAAGAGAAGGCCCTCCAGTTCATGTACGTGTTCCAGAGCCGTCTCGAGGCAATCCGTCTCCGGCGCCGGCTCACCTTCGAGAAGTTCCTGGGGGACGGAGCCTTCTACACCTCGCGGCGGGCGTTGCGGTTGATCGCCGCCGCCTGCGAGATCCAGGAGGTCTACGACCAGCTGCGGCGCAGCGGCTTTCCTTTCGACAAGGGCATTCGAATCGCGTTGAACTTCGGTGTTTACCGGTTGCTTCCCATGCTCCACCAGGGCCCGATGGGCCGTCGATTCGAGTTCTTCGGCCACGGCATCGTAGAGCTGGCGCGTCTCACGACCGGCAAAAGCACCCGCGAGGTGGCAGAGATCGCCGAGTTCCTGGTCCACTCCGGTTACGATCCCAGCGACGTGGACACATTCCTCGCCCCGCTGGCATCGGCGCGCAGCGGCCAGGAGGAGATCTCGACCCGCCCCTACGCCGTTACCCTCGACGCCCACGGCGAGTTGGTCAACGAGGGAATCGTGGTGACTCTCCCGTTCCTCGAGGAGCTGCAACGAGAGCTCGAGATCACAACTCTCGGGGTGGTGGAAATGGACGGCCAACGCTGGGCCTTGTTCCCCCTCGATCCGGGGTTGCCCGACACCCTCCACGTCGGTCTCCGCCTCCTGGGAGTCACTCGGCTCAAGGGCCTTCCGCCCCTGGAGCTGGCAGAAGCGGCTGTGTGGCGGGAGCTCCCCTCCACAAAAGAGGAGGTCCCCCTCGAACAATCGGTGGTTGGACTCCTGCGCCGACTAAGCCAGGACACTGAAACCGGGCCCGAAGCGGTCGCCGTGGCGCAGAGCGGCATCGAGTCCGACCTTGTGGTCCTCACCTACCTCCAAGATGACGGCAGCCGCAAGTGGGTCTTCGGGGAGTACCGCGACAGCGACGATGTCCTTCTCCACGCCATCCAGGTGCCCATCCAGACCCCCACCTTGGAACCCGGTGAGCCGATGGAGATGTGGCTTTTCCGAAACCGATTCGAGCTCGCCCGGGTTTATGAAGGCCTGCGCCGGGAGACCTCGGGTCTGGCCACCCCGCTCTCCACCCTCCGTCAACGACCAGGATATCTGGCCTGCTTCCTGGCGGCGCCGCATCGGGCGCCGGCGTAGGCCGCACATCTCATAGGTGGTCGAGAACGCTAGAAATCACAAATCTGCGCTCTCGAAGTGGGGAATTGATACTCCAAATGTAGAAATTTGAGCCAAATACTTGTTCAGGATAGAAAAAATGGCGCGATTATCTCAATTGTGATTCATGGGTCTGCACATGATCTACGCCTTGAACACAATCGCGTACATGGCACGTCCCGCCCAACGCGCCCAGGCGCGGGCAGAACGCCCCGACAACCCCGGCTGCTTCCCCGCGCCGATAATTCAAAATTGAGAATTGAGAATTGAGAATTCACGAATCGCCTCCCCGCGTCGGTAACTCCGAATTCCTAATTCCGATTTCTATCCGTCCGCCGTCTCCTCGAGGATCTTCATGAAGCTGGTGTAGCGACCGCTGTCGATGATCCCGGCCTCGACCGCCTCCCGCACGACACAGTCCGGCTCATGGCGGTGGCTGCAATCTGGGAAACGGCACTCGGCCGCTCGGCTCGCGATCTCCGGGAATGCCTCCTCGAGCTCCAATCTGGTCGGCTCCCAGAGACCGAACTCCCTGAGCCCCGGAGTGTCGACCACAAAGCCTCCGTAGGGCAGCGGCATGAGCTCCGCGACGGTAGTGGTATGGCGCCCCTTGCCGGTACTCTCGGACAGGGTGCCCACCTTGAGCTGGAAACCCGGATAGACGGCGTTGAGCAGCGATGATTTGCCCGCACCGGAGGGCCCGCAGAATAGCGTCGTGCGGCCCTCGAGCAGGCGCTTCACCGCCCCCAGACCCCAACCTGTCCGTGCCGACACGCGCAGAACGGTATGGCCCAACTCCTCATAGACGGGAAGCCACGCCTCCAGTTCCTCGCAACCCTGATCGACCTTGTTGATCGTGATCACCGCCTCGATTCCCGCCAGTCGGCAGGCCACCAGGAAGCGGTCGAGCAGGCCCTGCTTGGCCTTCGGTTCACGAGCTGCAAAGACCAGGAGCGCCTGATCCACATTGGCTGCCAGCACCTGTGCACGGTTTTTCCCGGGCGCCTGTCGCAGGAGGCAGGAGCAGCGGGCGTGAACGGCGACGATCACGCCCTCCTCCCCCTGCATCTCCACCGAAACACCGTCGCCGACAACCAGCCGGGCCGCTGCGGGAGTCCCACCCTCCCAGTTGAGACGCCGCCGGGAGGCCACCACCAGGGTTTCGTCGCCGACCTGAACCCGAACGAGGGGTCCGTGCATCGCGATGACGGTGCCTTCAACCAGCTCCATGACGGCGCAGAGTATACCCTGCAATTCTCAAGGGGTTTCGTCGCCTTGCCGACAAAACCCCTTGAGAATTGCAGTTCATTCGGTCGCCCGGCGCAGACGCGGCGGTCGGGTCGTGAGCTCGTCCACCGCCTGGCAGAATCGGGCGAACTCCGGGTACTCCTCCGGCGCCACGGTATGTGCCGGAATCTCGACCCGCAGCACCGAGCGACTCAACGTCCCGTCCTCCTCGAGGGTCTCGGTCACCGAGCCCCAGCGGGCCTGGAGCCGGCGCGGCCCGCGGTCCACGGGACGCCATCCGGACGGCGCGATCAGCTCGAGCTCGAGGCGGCGCTGCAGGGGTACACGCAGGACTAACGGAAATTGCCGTTCGGGCAGAGAGGCAAGCACAGGCACCAGCGGGTTGGCCAGTATCAGGGCGCGGCACACGAACTCACCATCCTCCATCTCACAGGCTCTGGGAACGGTCAGCTCCAGCTCCACGACCGCACCGTTCCCCACGCGTTCGATCTCGCCCTCCACCCGGTCCGCCCCGGGAAAGAGGCTCGCCGCCATCTGACGGTAGACCATAGCTACCCGATCCTCCGGCACGCTCCGCACCCTCTCCAGAAAATGCTCGGCCTGGGCGCCGCGTAGGCGCATGTGGAAGGCGATCCGCGCATCGCCGCCGGCGGACACGTCCGCACGAACCCTCACCGCCTCTTCGAGCTCCGGGTTGGGAAAGGTGGGCAGTTCGGCGAGCAGGCTCACCGGTTGTTGGGGATTGCTCAGGGGCAGCACCAGGGCATCGCTGCCCTGGAAGAGGGGATTGATGTGGTTGACGCCTCGACGCTCTTCGCGGATGTCGATCCACACCTCCTCACCGTCGCGTTCGACCCGCAGTACGGCGGCGGGAAAGGCGTCGAGAGTCGGCAGCTCCAGCCGGCTCCCGCGTTGGGTCCAGGCGCGTGTGAGCACCAGGTCCACGGTCCAGCCCGATTCCACCAGAACCGAGGCGATGATTCCCAGACGGTTTCCCCGGCGGCGAGAGAAGCTCTCGCCCGCCGCCGCGCCCACTGCCAGCTCACCACCCCCGGCTTCCACCGTGTCGACCAGGGAATCCACGAGGGCGCGCACCGCATCTTCCGCGTTGTCGCCCACCACCAACGGATCGGACCAGGCGCGAAGCTCCGGCGAGGACCTGAGTACCGGCAAGATCCGGTCGCGCACTGCATCGCCCACGTCCTGCCAGCTCACCCCGAAGCCGTAATTCAGCCACGGCATCAGTTCTTGGGCTGGTGGAGCGAACGGCTCCGTCGGCATCGGCGGAACCCGCTCCGCACCCCAGCGAAGCATGCGCAGGCCCCGCCACTCCTGCTCGCTGGTCTGAAGCCCAGTGAAGTTGCCATCCACCTGCAGATCCACCTCCGGAGGCACCAACAACACGTACTCGGAAAGGCCGAATGCGCGATCCGGGTCGGCGAAGCGGTAGATGTACGGAGGCAGGTGTCCACTGCGCGAGGCCCCTGTGGCCGCCACCCGCGCGACGTACTCCTCCTCCACCAGGTCCCCGGGTTCGACATCGTTGAGGGAGATCACGTCCCCACCGGCGGAGAGCTCGCTCGGGACCACCACCCGTCCGTCTGGTTTGAGGATCCGCACCTTGAGAAAGTACGAATCCGGCAGCGGCTGCAGAATCGAGGCACGGCGGGTCCCGGCCGGCGTGTTGGCGCGGGTGAGTCCGTGGTAGTAGTAAAGGCTCGACCCATCGGCAAAGATTCGTTCCACGGCCTGGTCAAGGAGGAGCACCACGTCCACGTCCCTGCCCAAGTCCCGGTGCTCCAAAGCGAAGGCCCGCGCATCCACCTGGAACGTTGCGTAGAAGGGCTCCGCGCCCCGGCGCCAGGCCAGGGTGAGGAGCTGCAGATTCGAGGGATCCCGCTCAAGAGCGTCCGCGAGGGCTCTGTCGAGGGCCTCGTCGTCGCCACTCGCCAAAACCAGCTCTAGCTCGTCGCAGACCCGCAAATCGCCCCATTTCGCCCTGGCACGTTCAAGTTCCGCCGCAGCAGCGTCGAGATCGCCAGCCTCCAGATGGAGTTGCACGACCTGTAGGTCGAAATCCGGGTCCTCCACCCTACCGCCCAGGTTCTCGATAGCGGTTATCGCCTCGCCCAATAGACAGCTGGAGGCCAGCTGCCCGATCCAACGCGACTCAACCGGCTTCGCCGCACCGAGGGCGTGGAGGAGAAGGCCTCGCTCGCGCCAGCGCTCCAGTGCCGCCAGAACCTCGAGGCGGAGGCCGGTCACGCTCCCTGAGCCAGGCAAGGCCGCCTCGAGACGGGCAAGGCTCTCCTCCGCCTCACGTGCCCATCCCTGGTGAACCGCCTCCCGTACCCAGATCCGCAGCACCCTCACGTCGTCGCCATGGTCCTCGATCAACACCTCCAGGATGCGCTCCGCATCTTCGCTGCGGTTCTCGCGCACCGCAAGGGCCCGTTCCAGGAGGAGCGACTGCGGAACCGAGGCCGCCTCCCGCAGCAATTCCGTGACCCGGCGACTACGCTCGCCTCCTTGAGGCCCGCCGTTGCTGAAGAGAAGATGGCGGGCGAGGGCGAAGGCCGACCACGGACTTTCAGGAGCGATGTCACGGGCCTTTTCGAGCCACCGGTTCTCGCTCTCCGGATCGCCACGCCCTTTTGCCAGAAAGGCTGCAACCTGGAGCTCGGGCTCGGTTGGGTCATCCACCTCGAGCCGCTCCCAAAGAGCCGCGGACGCAGGCGGCAGGACGGCTTCGACCTCCGACGCGGCAACCCCGGCAGGGACCTCGTCCACAACCCTCACCCCGCCCAGCGGGGCGCCGCGCTCGTTCAAAAGACTCAGCCGCACCCGCGGCCTTGCCGGGGAGGCCACCTCTAGTCGCAGCCGATGCGCCCCGGCGGAGAGACGGAGGTGGTACCAGTTCGTCCCCGGGTCCGCCAGTCCGCAGTACCGGCGCTGGTCTACCCCCCGGCCGTCCACCTCCAGATTGAACCCCCCCTCGGCCTCCACGACCAGCCAACCGATCACCTCCTGGTCTGCCACGAGGTTCCAGGCCACCAGGTAGACGCCGTCTACGGCCATCGACCCCGGTGGACCGTGGCGGCCGTCCGGTGGGCGAAAATGCAACCGGAACGGGAGTGTCGGGTCCTGCCAGCGCGTTCCCGGCGGGGGCAGCTCGTCATCCGGCGGCACGACCTCGCGATCCAGATCCAGGATGCTGAAGACCCCGTATGGCCCGGTTACCTCCGCCGCGGTCAGCGCACCGGCCGGCGGCCGCGAGCTGAGACTGGCCTCGATCCGAGCGAGGACGAATCCTAGCTCCGGATCCCGCCCCCCTTGCGCCGCCGCGAGCACCTCCTCGGGTGCCGGCAGGTTGTCCAGGTTGGCCAACCACCACAGGGCGGCCGCCACAGCCTCGGCACTCTGAGGGTTGTCGGTCACCGCGGCGAGGGCAAGTTCACGGCCTGCCCCGAGGTCGAGGCGTCCGTCCGCCTGAAACACCTGCCACCAACCCGCCGAGAGAGGCTGGGAGAGGACGAGGGCGAGGGCAAGCGCCGCTGCACGCGCCGCGATTCTCATGGCGCCTCCAGCCGACGATCGAGATGGCGCTCGACCGCTACCAGGAAGTCGCGGAGGTCGTCGACATCTTCCGCGTCCACCAGACCGGGTTCGAGGTGGAGACGTCCCTCAATCCTGTAACCCCGGTCCCCAGCATGTGCATCCAACCGCAGCGAGCCGAAAGGGGTATTCAACTCCACCCCGGACGGCAAGGCCTTGGGCGCCCGGCCGAGGTCCACCTCCAGCGTCCACTCGAGATCCGGACGCACCACCATCATGAGGGGCCCATGGCGGGAGCCGCCCGGAATCATGCTCGCCGTCCACTCGAGGACCCCCGGATATGCGCGCACTCCACCACCGCTCGCCAGCGCGCTGCGCGGCACCGTACCTTCGAGCTCTATGATGGTCGGGTCGCGCCCCGACCGAAGCTGCAACTTTGGGTCGCCGGTCAGCTCGGCACCGGGGAACTGTGCCTGTAGCCAGCGTGCGAAACGGAGCGGTTCCTTGCTGCCGGCAAAGCGCGCCCGGCGAAGATCTGCCGCCTCGCCGGTATCCTCCGAGTGGACCGTCAGCCGCACGAGTCCGCTCTCCCCGGCGCGAAGAACAAATCGGGATCGGGACACACCACCGCCCATAACGGGCGAGGTCTGCGGCTCGCTGTCCGGGCCGTCCACGACCAAAACCACCGCCCCCTGGTCGGCGCCCGGCGGCAGGTCGGGCGCATGCCCGGTGGCGGTACCGTCCAGCCAGAGATCGTCCTCGGGCAAGTAGGCGATGGCATGGTTGAAGATCTCGAGCACGGCCATCTCACTGCTCACGGGACCCTGGTCAGCCGTTCGTACCATCACCATTCGTGCGGGCACGCCGATTGCGTCATACAGTGCCACCAGCAGGGCGGCCTTGTCCTTGCAGTCACCGATACGGTGGTGGAGAACCCAATCCGCCGAGAACGGACGGAAGCGGTGTTCTCCAAACTCCAGGCCCACATATCGGACCTCATTGGTGACAAAACGGTAGATACGGGCGATGCGTTCGAGGCGGTCCTCGAGACCCTCGACCAGCCGGTGGGCGGTCTCCTCCACTTGCTCGGAGGCGCGTACCCTCGGCGCCACGTGCCTCCCGTACCAGTCCGCCAGGTCACCCCAGTCCGCGTGGTTGGAGTAGACCATGTACGGCATCACCAGAAGGCCCGGCGCCGCAGGAAAGTCGGGTGGAATCGCCGGAAGGTCACGCCAGCGCCAAAGCAGATGGACCACACCGTCCTCGTCCACCTGACGTTCGGGCTGGCCTCGGAGATGGGCCAGCTCCCACCGTGGCATGCGGCTCGCGGGTCCGCTCAGTTCGACCTCGACGAGGGCGACCGGCAGGCTTTGGCCGAGGGGAATCAACCCGCCGTTGTAGGGTCCGGTCTCGTTGGCCTCCTCGGTTTCGGTGAGGATGTAGGCGATTTCGACCACGTCGCCGTCGGCGAACTCACCGAACCGGAGCACCCGCAGACGTGTGTCGTAGAAAAGGTTGAACTCCGGCTCCGAGAGGCGGGGGGTGTCGCCCTGGGTGGCGCTGATCTCGGCGCCGTCGCGGCGCAGGATGCGCGCTCTCAACACCCGCAAACGCTCCTTCTCCGCCACAAAGGGAAGGGTGTGGGTGAGCAGATCATCGGCGCGCTCCGCCGAAGTGATCAGAAAAGCCCTCTGGACCCGTTCCTCCGTGAGGTTCGAAGGCAGGAAACGGATCTCACGGTGGTCGAGAAGGACCACCGCCGGACTGGCCGGAGGCACATCGTCGGCCATCCGCCACAGCTCCTCCGGAGACCGCAGCCAACCAAGATCCTCGCTCCTCTCACCTAAAAGCTCGAGCAGACGCTGCGCCCGGCGGTCCTGGGGCCGGACATCGAGAACCCCGCGGGCGAGCGCGACCGCGCGGTCCTCATGCCCGCCCAGGCGCTCGATCCGCGCCAGCTCCATCATCATGTCCACGTTGCTAGGCGAACGATCCAGGCCCGCTTCCAGGACAGCGCGGGCCGCCGCAGCATCCCCATCCGCACCGAGCAGGCGGGCGAGTCGCACCCGCACCTCCGGTCGGTTCGGGTCTCGGTCGAGGAGAACGGTGAAGAGCTCGCGCAGCGCCTCCCCATTGCCACAGCTCTCGGCAAGGCGCTGCCGGAGCTCGAAGACCGACATCACTCCCGGGGTCAGGCCTTCGAGTCGCTCCAGCGCCTCGTATGCCAGGCCCCAGCGGCGGGCGTCGGCCGCTCTTTCGGCGAGGATGATGTTCACTTGCACACAGTGCGGCCAGGTTCGCCCGAGCTCGGCCAGTTCGGGCAGGGCCACCGGCCCCCAAAGCAACGAATCGATATCCAAAGAGGCGCCGTCGACAACCGGTTTACCCCCCTCGGCCGCTGCGAGCAGATCCTGTGCCTCTTCGTAAAGGCCGCGGTCCCCGTACCAGCCGGCAAGCTCGAGCCGCGCCCACAACAGATCGGGGTCGGCCTCCACCGCTTCCGCCAGGAGCTCGTGAGCGACACGAGGCTCGGTGGTCAGAGTCCACTCCAGCAACCTCGCCTCGCCCGGAGACTCGGCTCGGGCCGCCCGACAGGCCGCCCGCGCCCCTCCACCGCCTACAGGCTCAGGGCGATGCGCCACGAGATAGGCTGCGAGAGCCATCGACGAACCCGGGGTCCCCGCAGCAACCGCCCGACGGATCTCCGTGCCCAGGTCGCGCACATCGGGCGGCTTCCGGCTCACCACCGGCTGCGGTATGGGCCGTTCCCGCACCTCGTGGACCCCGCTCAGGACATCACCGTCGGGCCCCGTCAAACGCATCCTCAGCCACCACTGATCGTTCTCCGACGCCACCGCCACCACCAGCAGGTTGCGTCCCTCCCGCAACCACCCACCACCGGAGATCTGGTCCTCGGAACGCATCAGGGGCTGTGGGGTGGTCAGTACCTCGACCCCGTTGAGCCACGCGCGGGCGACCTGAGCCGCTCCCAGGCGGACCGCCACCGGCTGCTCGCTCGCGCTTGAGACGGTCGTCGCGAGATAGGCCATCTGGCGCTGGGAAGGCCATGCCAGGCCCGAAATCCGTACCCATCCCAGGGGATCGGTTCCAGGCACCGCCCGCCAGTCAACGCTCGCCTCCGGCACCGCCGCGAGATCTTCAAAGTCCTCGAGTTCATCCAGCGACACAGGGCCGTGGAACCACCATGACGATAGCCCACCCATGGTCCGGAAGAGCTCGCGCGCGGTCGCCGATCGCCCCAGGTCGAGTTCGATCCGCGCCCGCGCCAGCCGCAGCTCGTCGGCCATCAGGGGGTCCGTGGGCCGCGCTCCCGCGAGGCGGTCGAGGCTCTGCTGGGCAATCGTCCAGTCCTCGAAGGTCTTGCGCCAGCTAAAGGCCATGAAGAGGTGGTGGAAATCGTCGGCGTGGAGCCCGTTCTCGACGGCCTCATCGACGTGGCGCTGCACACGATCCTCGATGGCGCCCGCGCCCACGCTCCCCGAGGTGCACGCGAGCACCGCCAGCAGGGTCGCCCCTACACGTCGAAACATCAACAGTGCTTTGCCGCCCGCGACAGAACAGTTCCCCGGATCACCTCTCCACATCGGGGGAGTATCGCAGATCCGGATTCTCTTGGGGTCGCGAGGTGATTCTGGGCGGTGTCGCGGCGATCCGTTATCCTACCGTTATGGCTAGCGCCGTAACCTTCGACGCGGGAAACACCTTGCTCTACTGTGATCCGAGCCCTGCCGAGATCTACGCACGCGAGCTCAGCCGCCTGGGTCGCTCGGTGAATGCGGAAGAGGTCGGGCCGGTGTTCAGGTACGCGTGGGCGGAAATGCAGCAACGAACAGACTTCGCCAGAGATCGTTATAGCTCCGTCGCCGGTGGCGAAAAAGCCTGGTGGGGCGAGTTCGTTCGCGAGGTCCTCGAACGCCTCGATCACAATGCACCGTGGGAGCCCCTTCTCGATGATCTCTACGCGGCCTTCGCCGACGCCGCGGTGTGGAAGATGTTCCCCGAAACCAGCACCACCCTCGAAGAGCTCGCGAGTCGCGATGTCCCCCTGGCGGTGATTTCAAACTGGGATCGGCGCCTTCCCGAGATTCTCGGTTCGCTGGGCATTCTCGACCTCTTCGACGTGGTCGTTGTCTCCGCCATCGAGGGTGTCGAGAAACCGTCACCGGAGATCTTCCGCCGGGCGTTGAAGCGCCTCGACCTGGAGCCCGACCAGGCCTTTCACGTCGGCGATTCACCGCTCGAGGATTACAACGGCGCAGAGGCAGCAGGCCTGACACCGGTTCTCCTCGACCGCCACCGCATCTTCAAGCTCGATGGGTATCGGCGGATAACCACCCTCGACGAGGTGTTGGGTCTCATCGATTGAAGAGCGCCGCGACGGGACACCGGTCGCGGGCACGGGAACGGGAACTGGAACGGGCAACGAGAAAGGATAAGATGTTGCCATGTTGCACGCTGTCATCATGGCGGGGGGGTTCGGAACCCGGTTTTGGCCGGCCTCTCGCCGAGCGCGCCCCAAACAGCTGCTGGCTCTCGCCACGGACACACCGCTGCTTCGCTCGACCTTCGAGCGTCTCGCGCCCCTAGTGCCGGCGGAACGGATTTGGGTGGTCACCGCCGCCGCGACCGCGGAGGCTACTCGCCGGATGCTCCCTGAGCTGCCGGACGGCAACATCCTCGCCGAACCGGCGAGTCGGAATACCGCCGCCTGCGCCGGTCTCGCGGCCCACGCCGTCCTTCGAGGCGATCCAGAGGCGGTCTGTGCCGTGCTTCCGGCCGACCACATCATCGGCGAGGAGGCTCGCTTCCGATCCGCGCTGGCGGCGGGGGCCGATTTCGTGGCCCGTGATGGGGGGCTGCTTACCTTCGGCATCCAACCCACACGACCCGAGACAGGCTACGGTTATCTCGAGCTCGGACCCGAACACACCCGCGAGGGGGAGTGGAGGGTCTTCGAGCTTCAGTCCTTCGTGGAGAAGCCGGACGCCGACCGCGCCGGCGCCTTTCTCTCCTCCGGAAAACACCTCTGGAACTCGGGGATCTTCGCGTGGCGTGCCCGGGAGCTCCTGGACGAGGTGCGCCGCCAGATCCCCGATCTCGCCGCCGGCCTCGACCGCCTGGGCGAGGCCCTCGACAGCCCCCGGGCCGGCGCCGTCCTCGCCGAGGTCTATCCCTCCCTTCCCGCCACCTCGGTGGATTTCGGCATCATGGAGGGTGCCAGGCATCGCTTTACGATCCCGGTGGACATCCCGTGGTCTGATGTCGGATCGTGGTCCGCAGTGGCCGAGAGGCTGCCCACCGATGCCGCCGGCAACGCGACCCAAGGCCGCGTGCTGGCGGAGAACGCAGGCGGCAATGTGCTGGTCAGCAGCGGACCTGTGTTGGCGATCAGGGGTGTCGAAGGCCTTGTGGTGGTCGCGACGCCCGACGCTGTGCTGGTGATGCCAAAGGAGGACGCGCAGCGGGTCAAGGAGGTCGTCGAGGCCCTGCAAGATCGTGGGTGGGATGACGTTCTATAATTCTCAATTCTTAATTCTTAATTTTGAATTTCATCCCATCGCAGGGGAAACCCCTTTGACGATCGGGAAAATTGAGAATTGAGAATTGAGAATTCGCGACTACTTCTTTTCGCGGAGTCCGTACTGCTCGAGCTTTCGGTAGAGGGTCGAGCGTCCGATTCCGAGTTGGCGGGCGACGTCGGAGAGGTTGCCCCGGTTGTTCTCGAGGGCACGGACGATCGCCACCTTTTCCATCTCCTCCAGGCTCATCGGACCCTGTTCGGACGGCGTTGTAGCAGGCTGAACGCTCTCCCCAAGACCCGCGGGCAGATCGTCCAGCCCGAGCTCCAGCCCTGCAGTCACCAGGAGTGAGCGGTGGATCACGTTTTCGAGCTCGCGGACGTTTCCGGGCCACCCGTGGGCTCCCAAGGCCTCCATGGCATGCGGGTCCACGCGCGAGATGTGCTTACCGGCGTCGCGGGCGTGTTTCTCGAGAAAATGGGTCACCAGTAGAGGAATGTCCTCCCGCCGGTCCCGCAGAGGAGGCAGGGCGATGGGAAAAACCACCAGCCGGTAGAAGAGATCCTGGCGGAAAGCGCCGTCCTCGACCATGGCTGCAAGATCGCGGTTGGAGGCCGAGACCACCCGCACGTCGAGAGCGATGTGTTTTGTGCCCCCGACCCGCTGCAGGATCCGCTCCTGCAGGACCCGCAGAAGACGGGCCTGGGCCGACGGCGACATCTCGCCCACCTCGTCGAGGAAGATGGTCCCCCCCTCCGCCTGCTCGAACTTACCGGGGTGGTCGGAGACGGCGCCGGTGAACGCGCCCTTTTCGTGCCCGAAGAGCTCGCTTTCTTGAAGCCCTTCCGGAATCGCCGCGCAGTTGACGTCGACGAAGGGACCGTCGGAGCGAAGGGATGCATGGTGAATAGCTCTGGCTACCAGCTCCTTGCCGGTTCCGCTCTCGCCCGAAATGAAGACCGTGATCTCCGATTCGAGTACCTTCTCTATCTGGTCGTAGACCTTCCGCATGGCCGAGGAGGAGCCGATGATGTTGCGCAGGTGGTAGCGATCGCCGAGCTCTTCCTTGAGGCGCGCCACCTCCTGCTCGAGATTGCCGTGGGAGAGCGCCCGGTCCAGGGTGGTGAGTAGCCGCTCCTGATCCACCGGCTTGACCAGGTAGTCGTAAGCCCCGAGCTTGGTCACCTCCACCGCCCGGCTGATGTCGTCATCCGCGGTAAGGATGATCACCGGCAGCTTGGGATGGCGGCGCGTGAGCTCCTTGAGGACCTCGACACCGTCTACCTCGGGCATCATGAGATCGAGGAGCACCGCCGCAGGAGGGTCACCCGAGTGGGCGAGCACCTCTGCCCCGGAGGCGAAAGCGTCGACCATGTACCCGGCTTCGGTGACGATAAATGTAAACAGCTCCCGGATCGCCGGGTCGTCGTCTACCACCCAGATCGGTGTGTTCTCGGCCATGCTCCTTTTCAGTCTACTGCACCTTCGGTCGGCGGAAACAGAGAAGCGTTATGTCGTCACCGGGATTCTCATCACCGAGGTGAGCACCGAGGGCGGCGTCGAGGCGTGCAATTACCTCGGTGGGCCCTCCTTTGCCCGGCAGGTGCTGCCGGATGCGGTCGAGACCGAACTCGTCCTCTCCATCTTCGCCGCCCGCCTCGAGGATGCCGTCTGTGTACAGCAGGACGGTGTCGCCTGCGCTGAGCTGCGCCTCGACCGTCTGGTAGCTCTGGTCCGTGAGCAGCCCGACGGGCGGCCCGGTGGCGGCATACTCACGCACCTCACCTCCGCCCTCGAGAAGGAGCGGCGGATGGCCGGCGCCTACCCAGGTCAGGGTGGCTTTTCTCTCATCCCACTCCGCCAGGATCAGGGTAGCGTACTTCCGACCTCGGGTGAGTCGGCAGAGAAGATCGTTGATGCCCGCCACGACCTCGGTCAGCGGGGCGGGATCCTCGCGGCGGGTCCACAGGCAGGCCTGGATGTTGGAGGCCACCAGCCCCGCGGGAACACCCTTGCCGGAGACGTCGGCGATCACGATCCACCATCGGCCGCCGCCTCGAGGGATCACGTCCCAGTAGTCGCCCCCCACCTCCAGACACGGCCGCATTTGGGCCTGCAGCTCGAGTCCGGGAATCAGGGCGCGGTCCTCCGGTTGCAGCGCGCGCTGGATCTCCGCTGCCAGCCGGACCTCCTCCCAGAGACGTTCACGGGCGACGGTCTCGGCGTGAAGACGGGCGGTGGTGAGAGCGATCGCGAAGGAGACCCCGAGCTCGGCGAGGAACTCCACGTCCTCCTGGGAGAACCCCCCGCCGCGGTGGTTGAGAAGCTGGAGCACGGCCGCCAGGCGGTTCTCGCGATCGCGAACCGGGACCGTCAGGAGAGAGCGCGTGCAAAAACCCGTGGCCCGATCGACACGCGGATCGAAGCGCGGATCCTGGTACGGATCCTCGAGAATCTCGGCTTCTCCGCTCGCCGCCACCGCTCCGACGATTCCCTCTCCGAAATCGAGATTCAACGACCCTGACGAGAGCCCCTGCGCCACCATCGATTTCAGTGCGGCGCTCTCCGGATCGACGAGAAATAGGCTGCCGCGCTCGGCATCGATCAGACGACAGGCGATGTCGACGATATGCTCGGCGAGTTCCAGCAGGTCGAGGGTGGAGTTGACCATGAGGCTCGCCTCCACCACCGCCTCCAGCCGCCGGATCCGCTCACGGCTGAGGGTAAGAATGGATTCGGGAGTCGGTTCTTCACGGTCACCTGCCGTCATCTCTCCTCCACATCACCGATCGATCAGCCCAAACCAAACAGTGAGAGCCTCCATGGCCAGATCTCCGCGCAGGGCGACTTCCACCGCACCGAGATCGGCCAACGCCGCCGACAGCTCATCGTCGGTGTAGCGTCCGGCGCCTGCGAAAAGCCGGCCAAGGTTCCACGGTGTAGGAAGCCGTCCGCCCTCGCGCAGCAACGGCGACGGCGCATCTTTCTTCAGGTACTCGTTGAGCCGAGGGGCGATGCCGTTCTTGAACCTGCCGGCGTACCACCCCCGCCGATCACAATTCGCGGGCGCCATTTCTTCGCTCAGACCCTCCACCGCGGCCACGCGCCGCAGATAGAAAAGCTGCTGGAACAACGCGGACACCTGGGAGAGGAGAACGGGCGGCACGCCCTTCTCATCGAGGGTTCGACCTTGCCAATCACGCACCGCGACGCCGGCCTCGGCGGCGGCCATGAGGTCCAGGAGCGGCGCCTTACGACGCTCGAAAACGGCATCGCGAACCACCTCCAGTGAGCGCTCGCGGGGAAAGCTGAGCGCACGTACCAGATCCTCGTCCACCACGCCGTCTGCGCTGGCTGCAGCGAGCTTGCGGGCCTCCTGGGCGAGCAGACGGGGAGCAAAACCGAGGCGGTCGAAGAGCAATCTCTCGGCGGAGCGCTCGAACCGGACCTCGCCCGACACACCCGCCAGCACCCCTCGCAACACGTTCTCCTGCTCCTCGGACACAACAACGTCCTGCCACGGCTTGGGGTCTTTGGGGATCGGAATCCACTCCACCGAACCTTGCTTCTCCACCGCCTCTACCAACGACCCCACCGGCTGCCGGCCACACCACGCGCCCATCACCAGGGCCACGTTCTCCTCCAGACCCTGGTCGATCACCTGCTCCAGCGGGGAGGTCTCCACCTCTTCATTCCCGCCCGCCGCCGTCTTGGCTGCCCCACGCGGCGCAGAGGCGCCCAGCCAGCTGCGAGTTTCGGTCGCTACCAGCACCCGATGCGGAGCGAAGAGGGAGGGAGAGCACAGCTCCACGGCGAGCTGTTCGGGAGTGGTTTCCGGGGGCAGGAACTCCGGCTCGACGCCGCCCACCTCGGCACAGACGGCCTTTACAGCCCGTTGCAGGGCCTCCTCCAGGAGGTAGTCATCGCTGGAAGCAATGAGGCTCAGGCGAGCCACGGCACGGGCCGGTGGAGGATCAGATCTCCCCTTGGTCCTGCAGCTCCTGGCACTCGATGCAGTGCCGCGCCCAGGGCACCGCGTCGAGGCGGCCGATCTGCACCTTCTTGCCGCAGGCCACGCAGATCCCATATTCGTTCGCATCCATGCGGTCGAGGGCGGCGTCGACACGCCGCAGAAGGTCTCGCTCGCCGACGGTCAGCTGATAGCTCAGATCACGGGACATCGTCGAGAGGGCGCGATCGCCGAGATCCGGCGCGTCCTCGTCGCCCCCCTCCTTCTCGCTGGTGCGTGCCGCTTGGACGAGGGTCAAGAGGTCTTCCCTCTTCTCCAAAAGTCCTTTACGGTAGCGTTCCCGCTGTTTCTTGTTCATTCGTCAATCCTCCGAGTGGGATGGCTCCAGTCGCCGTCTCCTTTGTAGGGACCACCGAGACACCCGGCGACTGCTCCTCATTGTACGCCGACTCGATGGTAAGCACCACCACCGAGAATGTGTGTCGCGCGGAAGAGTTGCTCCCATAACAGCAGCCTCACGAGCAGATGGGGCAAGGTCATGGAGCTCAGGGAAAGGCGCTCGTCGGCCCGGTCCAGAATATCGCTGTGGAGTCCGAGATCGCTACCGATGGCGAAGAGAATCCCCTCCGAACTCCCTTCTTCAAGCCCTGCCAACCAGCGGGCGAAGGTCTCACTGTCTCGGGCTCGGCCTCGCTCGTCAAGAGCCACGAGACGCCAGCCTGAATCGTGCTGGCGAGCCACCGCCTCTGCCTCGAGGCGGAGGGCTCGTGCAGGGTCGTCGCCGCGACCACCCCCCACCGGACGCAGGGGGCGATCCTCCGCCGGCCAGCGCCGCTGGACACGCCGCCGATAGGTTTCCACCTGTTTTTCGTACGGGCTGCCGGACGGCCGTCCGAGCCACACCACACGGATCTTCACGCCGGCGGCTTCCCATCGATGCCGAGGGTCTCGGCCTCGAGTCGCGTGGCGTCGCCCCACAGGCCGTCGAGACCGTAGTAGGCGCGTCGCTCCTCGGTGAAGACATGAACCACGAAATCGCCGTAGTCCAGGAGCACCCATTCGCTGCGCCCCTCGCCTTCAACATGGAGGGGACGAATGCCGGCGTCTCTCAGCTGCCGGCAAACCTCGTCAGCAATCGCCGCCACCTGGCGATCGGAGGCGCCCGAGCAGATGAGAAGGAAATCGGTGTAGGAGGTAAGCTCGGAAACCCCGAAACCGACGATGTGAAAGGCTTTCTTATCGGCTGCGGCGCGCGCCGCAGCACTGATCGACTCCAGGGTGTCAGTCGGCAGCATGATCCTCCTCTGTTTCGGCCTTGGGATGGTAGAGGCGGTATTTTTCGATGTAGGAGTGGACCTCATGAGGCACCAGCTCGCGGATCGGCTGGCCCCGTCTCTGGCGATTGCGGATCGAGGTCCCCGATATAGGGAAGGGCTCGTGGTTCAGCAGGTAGACGGTGAGCTTCTCGGGGTCTGGAACCTCCGCGAACGGCTCCACCTGCACCAGGCGGGGTACCAGTCGCTGGGGGATGCGCCGGACCAGATCGTCGCCCCACATGTGCGCCCGGTGCAGCACCACGAGGTGCACCAACTCCACGAGCTCCTCCCATTGCTCCCAGGTGGCGATCTGGGAGAAGGAGTCGGAACCGAGGATGAAGTACATCGTGTGCTCGGGAAACTTTTCCTGGAAGCGGCGTACGGTGTGAACCGAGTAATTCGGCCGGGATGCGAAGACCTCGTCGTCGGAGGTGAAGAATCGGTCGTAGGGTAGGGTCGCCATGGCCACCATCGCGAGACGATGGGTCACCGGCGTCAGCGGCGCGGCATCCTTGTGCGGCGGAGCTCCCGCCGGCACGAAAAACACGGCCTCGAAGTGGAAGGTCTCCTGCGCACGCACCGTCGGCACCAGATGCCCGAGGTGGAAGGGATCGAAGCTGCCTCCGTAGATCGCGATCCGACCGCTCATCATCGTTCCTTTGCCCCTTCTATCATCTCGAACAGCACCCCGACGAGGCGATCAATTCCCTCGCCGGTCACCGCCGAGATGGACCGCCACGCCACACCGTAACCCTCAGCTACTTCGGCCAGCTCGGCCAGCGTTGCTTCACGGTCGCCGACCGCGTCGGTCTTTGTTCCCACCAGCACCCAGGGCCGCGTCTCGAGCGGCTCTTCGTGGGCTATGAGCTCACCTCGAATGGTATCAACTCGCCCTTCGACAGAGGTGGGATCTGCGAGGTCAACCAGATGGGCCAGCACCGGGCACCGCTCCACGTGGCGCAGAAATTGGGTGCCGAGGCCGGCACCGTCATGGGCCCCCTCGATGAGACCGGGAATGTCCGCCATCACCAGGGTCCGGAGCTCGTCGTCCACCGCCTGCACGACTCCCAGGTAAGGCTCGAGGGTAGTGAAAGGGTAGTCCGCCACCTTCGGCCGAGCGGCAGAGACCCGCGCCAACAGCGTCGACTTGCCGGCGTTGGGCAGGCCCACCAGACCGACGTCGGCGAGCATCTTGAGCTCCAGGTCGAGTTCGAACTGCTCGCCCGGCTGACCATCCTCTGCGGTGCGAGGAGCACGATTCGTTGCCGTAGAGAAGCGCGCGTTGCCGCGGCCTCCGCGCCCGCCGCGGGCAACCACCATCTCCTGCCCCTCGTCGACGAGATCGCCGATGATCTTTTCGTCGCCGGCCACGCGAACCACCGTACCCGGCGGCACCCGCAGGACGACATCACCACCGCCTCGGCCGGTCCTGTTCGATCCCCGCCCGTGAGCGCCCCGGTCGGCACGCACCAGTCGCTGGTGGTGGAGATGGAGGAGGGTGTTGAGTCCTTCGCCCACGCGAAGGATCACGCTGCCTCCACGACCTCCGTCGCCTCCGTCAGGACCTCCGCGGGGGACGAACTTCTCGCGCCTGAAGGAGACGGAACCGTTCCCGCCGTCGCCCGCTCGTACGGTGATTCGAGCCGAGTCGACAAGCATCAGGCACAGCGCGGGGTTGCCGCACCCGTTCGCCTACTTGGAAGTGACATGATTCTCGTGAGGCGGGGGTCAGTTCGGGAGGACTTTGATGAATCGACCTAGACGGCCCCGGTTCTGGAACTTCACCGTACCTCCGGAGGTAGCGAAAAGTGTGTCGTCATTGCCCCGCTTGACGTTCACGCCGGGCTTGAAACGGGTGCCGCGCTGACGCACCAGAATCGTCCCCGACGTCACCATCTGACCGTCGCCCACCTTGGTGCCGAGACGCTTGGAGTTGGAGTCACGACCGTTGCGGCTCGAACCCTGTCCTTTTTTGTGCGCCATGATTCCCCCTACGCCTCGATGGCCTCGACCCGGACCCTGTAGTAGTCCTGCCGATGGCCTTGCTTCCGCTTGTAACCCTTGCGGCGTTTCTTCTTGAAGACAATGACCTTTTCGCCACGCTCCGGCGCCAGCACCTGGCCGCGCACCACCGCGCCCTCGACGACGGGCTGTCCGACGCGGACCGCATCGCCCTGGCTGATGAGCATCACCTTGTCGAAGAGGAAGTCGTCGCCCTGCTTGAGATCGGGCTGGGTGCGCTCCACCAGCAGCTCATCACCCGGGCTCATCCGGTATTGCTTACCGCCGTGTTCAACAATCGCATAGTCAGTCATTCCACACCTCTCCCCATCAAAAGGGGCGCTTGTTGTACCAGATAGGTGACTTCGTGTCAATGGAGCAGGTACGGAAGCGGAGACGTAAAAGAAAGAGTTTTGAGTTTTTAGTTTTGAGTTTTTAGTTGGAGCCCCATGCGCCTGCCGAACTGAGAATTGAGAATTGAGAATTGAGAATTGAAAAAGGCGGGCCCAAAAGGACCCGCCTCGCACGGTGGTCGGACTGGTTTTCTACGGGATCCGCCCCTGAGGACGTTGTCCAGGCGGGCGCTGCCCCGGCTCGCGCTGCGAACGCATCTGCTTGAGGCGGCGCTTGATCTCCTCGATCTTCTTCCACTGCTCATAGGTGAGGATCTGGCGCACGTCCAGCAGCATCTCGAAGCGTTCCTGCTCGAGCTTCCGGCGGGCCGTCTGGAAGTTCGCGAACGCCTTGCGGACCGGCTGAGGATCGAACTCCACCTGATCCACCACCTCCGCCAGCTCGAGGCCCGCCAGCTTGACGTCGGCGTTGAGGTCGATCATGCGCCGTGCGCTCTCGAAAACGACCTGCCTGATCTGCTGCTGCTGATCCTCGGTGAGGCCGACCCGCTCGACCAGTCGCTGGTCCTCCCACCACTTGCCAGGTGGCAGGTCGAACTCGTTGGCCCACAATGCCCCACCGGCAGCAAGCATCAACATGGTAATCATCAATCTTTTCATCGTGCACCTCCAGTTACGGCTCGGCCCACTCACGACGCTCCGTTGGAGAACAACTTTTCCAAATCGTCCATCCCCGGGTCGATCGACTCGAATCCGGGAATGGCTTCGTCCGCCAGGACCGCATCCACCTCGGCGAGGATCTGCTCCACCGCCAGCTCCGGGGCCTCCGATCCACCGCCCCCTGCCGTCAGCCGCATGAGGCCGAGGCCAACCGTCACCAGGAGCACCGCCGCTGCGGCCAGCATGGGCCGCAGCCAGCGCGGGTTTCGGCGCGGACGCGCGACCACCGTCGACGGAAGCTGCAGCAGGATCTCCTGCCGTTGGCGCTGCCAATCAGGAGCCTCTTTGGTGAGACGGTCGCGGCGCATGTCGATCAGCTCCCGCATGTCGTGCACCTGCTGGCGGCAGCTGAGGCAGGAGGCCAGGTGCTCCTCGGCCCAGGCCTCGAGTTCGAGCTCGGCCACCGCAGCGGTGATCTGGTCGTCGTCGAGATGTCTCATCGGTATGCTCCCAACTCCTTGCGCAGTCTGTGCACCGCTCGGTGCAGCTGCGTCTTGACGGTTCCGACATGGACATCGAGGGCGGCGGCAATCTCCTCGAGCTCCATCTCGGCATAGAATCTCAGGCGGAAGATCTCACGCTGGCGGGCGGGCAGCTCATCCTCGCAAGAGGCGAGCCGACCCACGGCCTGGTGTTGAAGGGTCCGCGCCTCCGGATCCGCCCCATCATCCGGAACCTGCGCGATGATGCCCGGACCCTCGTCCCCTTCCGGCTCCTCCACTCTCAGCCCTTCCCGGCCGCGCCGACGCAGCTGGTCGAGGCAGGTGTTGATGGCGATGCGGGTCAACCAGGTGGTGAAAGCCGAGCGCCGATTGAAGGCGCCGATCCTGGTAAAGGCCTTGACCAGGCTGTCCTGGGCGGCCGCATCCGCCTCATCCACCCCCAGATACTGCCGACACACCAACCACACCCGGCGCTGGTGGCGCGCCACCAGCTCACCAAACGCCTCATGGTCACCGGCCTGCGCCCGCACGACGAGGGGGTCGTCCTCTTGGGAAAGATCGGATCGAGTCGGCGTCATAGTTCCAGCTCGCAACACAACCATACGACGCCCCGCGGGATGCTCCGGTTGACACCGGCATCCATGGAATATGAGGAAGAACACGAGGAACGGTGGTGAGTTTTGAGTTTTGAGTTTTGAGTTTTTAGTCCCAACCACCTACCCGAATTCGCCCACAGATCACACAGATCATCACAAATGAGGATATCCATTCGGCTCGGTGTCACTCTGCGAAATCCTCGATTCTCCCCAAATGGGCGGGGAAAATCGAAATTCCTAATTCCTCATTCCTAATTCCTAATTCCTCACTCCTCATTCTTCGGCACCACCACCTGCAGCGCGCCAGGAATGACCTCGAAGCGCACCACGGGAGGCTCGAGCACCACCGAGTTTCCGTCGAGATGCGCCGGCACGGGCTCGGTGAAATGCAGCTCGAGCCACGGCGCCTGGATCTCGCGGACCCCAGCCTTGGTGCCCAGGGTGCCCCGCATCGCGGCCAGCAGACGCGCCAACCGCCCGGCGGGACCAACCTCCTGCACAAGGCAGGCATCGAGCAGCCCGTCGTCGGGTGCGGCCTTTGGCGTCAGCGCGAAACCACCCCCCGTCGTGGGTCCGTTGTGGACGGCGAGGATCAACATCGTTCCCTCGAAATCCGCATCGCCGGCCGTCACGCGCACCGTCTGGGTCCGGTACCGGAAGAGGGCGGAGAGCGCCGCCACCAGGTAGACGGCCATGCCCCGCACCCTTTTGATCCGCGCGGCACGATCGTTGATGTCGCCGATCAAACCCACGCCGATAGCGTTGATCGCCAGCCGGTCGCCGACCCGGATAAGGTCCACCGCACGGCAGCGGCCGTTCGCCGCGACGCGGGCCGCCGCTATGAGATCCGGCGGCACTCCCAGCGTCCTGGCAGCGTCGTTTCCGGTCCCCAGGGGGAGAATCGCCAGCTCGCCGCCCGCGGCCCGGTGGAGGCCTTCCGCCACCTCGCACACCGAGCCGTCACCACCCGCCACTGCGATCCTCTGTACCCCGTCGGCCACCGCCTGCGCCGCAAGCTCCGTTGCATGGCCGGGGGCCTCGGTAAGGACCGCCGGGGCGTCAAGCCCCCAGGCAGCGAGACGCTGTGAGGTTTCGGGCCACTCGCGTCCCACTCGGCCGCCGGCCGCCGCCGGGTTGACGATGATGCGCACCAAGGAAGTGTAGCTTGTCCGAATGGCGCTCTATCTCCAATTCCGTCCGGCTACTCGCGGATGCGAGGAGCCGGACAGAATTGGAAGTTGGTAAGATATGCGGGTTCGGGGTGTTGTTAGAATACGTTGGCCCGGACGCTGAATGCGCGATTTCAGCGAGCCATAGGACCGGAGGTCCGCGAAGCCGATGAGTAACTTTTCCAGCTTGCCGACCACCGGCGAAACTCCGAGACTGTCAAAGGCGGGCGTTATCACCCAGGTTGTCGGCCTGGTCTTCATCCTTTACGGGTTCCTGGTCAGTATCGGAATGCTTGGTAAGGCATTCAAGCTGCTCAGCGGAGGCTTTGTCGGCGACCTGATCCAGAGCGCATCCAACCCCGTGATCGGCCTATTCGTTGGAATCCTGGTCACCAGCCTGGTGCAATCCTCTTCGACCACCACCTCGTTGGTAGTGGCCATGGTAGGCGGCGGTACGATGTCGGTCGCCACCGCGATCCCGGTGATCATGGGGGCCAACATCGGCACCTCGGTCACCAACATCCTGGTCAGCCTTGGTCATATCAACCGTGGTCCGGAGTTCCGCCGCGCCTACGCCGCGGCCAACGTGCACGATTTCTTCAACGTCTTCGCGGTGCTCCTGCTCTTCCCGTTGCAGTTGGCCACCAATTTTCTCGGTATTTTCTCGGCCGGCCTCGCCGAGCTGTTCTATGACGTCGGCGGCCTGAGCTTCGCCAGCCCCCTCATGCTTGCCACTACTCCCGCGGTGCACGCCGCCGAGAAACTGATGGGAAACCACCCGTGGCTCCTGATGCTGGTCTCCCTGGTCCTCATGTTCGCGTCGCTACGCTATCTCGTGGTCTTCTTGAAGGGGCTGGTCATCACGCGGGTCGAGGCCCTTTTTGACCAGATCATCTTTCGCAATGCCTGGCGCGCGATGCTCTTCGGACTTGTAGTTACGGCGCTCGTGCAGTCTTCGAGCGTCACGACCTCCCTCGCCGTTCCTCTCGCCGGCGCCGGCATTCTCACCATCTACCAGGTTTTTCCATACACGCTCGGCGCCAACGTCGGTACAACCGTGACGGCGATGCTCGCAGCCCTCTCCGTCGGCGAGGTCAGTGCGGTAACGGTAGCCTTCGCCCACATGCTCTTCAACGTCTGCGGCATTCTCATGATCTGGCCCATACCAGCAATCCGCAGGGTCCCAATCGTCCTCGCCCAGAGAGTGGCCGAGATCGCCCTCTTCAACCGCGCCATCCCAATTCTCTGGGTCCTGTTCTTTTTCTATGCGATGCCCTTTGCGGCTA
>DAOWFV010000054.1 GCA_030637805.1 Acidobacteriota bacterium
AGGATCCGGTCCATGTCTAGATAGCTCTTGGCGGCCTCGGCCGGGCCAATCGGAAAAATTTGATCGGCCATCAGGACATGCGGGGAGATCCGGTCCGCCTCGGAGTACACCGCCACGGTTTTGATCCCCATCTCGCGGCACGCGCGGATGATGCGCACCGCAATCTCCCCCCGATTGGCGATCAACAGCTTCACAGCGGTATATTCCCATGCTTCTTCGCCGGCATGGTATCCCTCTTGTTCTTTAAAAGGGAAAACGCGGACACCAGCTTGCGACGCAGGAGGCGGGGCATGATCACCTCGTCGACATAGCCCCGTTCCGCAGCCACAAAGGGGTTTGCAAAGAGCTCCTGGTACTCCTCCACCCGCCGCGCGTGCTCGGCCTCGGCGTCGTCCGCGCCCTGGATCTCGTTGTGGTAGAGGATGTTCACCGCCCCCTGCGATCCCATGACCGCGATTTCCGCGGTCGGAAAGGCCAGATTGAGGTCGGTGCGGATGTGCTTGGAGCCCATGACGCAGTAGGCGCCGCCGTAGGCCTTGCGCGTGATCACCGTGACCTTGGGCACCGTCGCCTCGGCGAGGGCGAAGAGCAGCTTGGCGCCGTGACGGATGATCCCGCCCCACTCCTGCTCGGTGCCGGGCAGAAAGCCGGGCACGTCCTCGACGATCCACAACGGGATGTTGAAGGCGTCACAGAAACGGACGAAGCGCGCGCCCTTGACCGAGGAGTTGATGTCGAGGACCCCCGCCAGGTGAGCCGGCTGGTTGGCGATGACTCCGATGCTGTGGCCGCCAAGCCTGATGAAGCCGACGACCAGGTTCTTGGCGAAGTGCTGGTGAACCTCGAGGAAATCGCCGTCGTCCGCTGCCCAGCGGATCAGCTTGGTGATGTCGTAGGGCTTGTTGGGGTCGGTGGGCACGAAGTCATCGAGCTCCCGGACCTCGCGGTCCAGCGGATCGGAGGTCTCCACAACCGGAGGTTTCTCGGCATTGTTCGAGGGAACGAAGGAGAGCAGGCGGCGGATCTGGGCCAGGCACTCGGTGTCGCCGGGTGCCGCGAAATGCGCCACTCCGGAGACCGAGTTGTGGGTCATGGCCCCACCCAGTTTCTCCATGGTGACCTCCTCGTGGGTCACCGTCTTGATCACCTCGGGTCCGGTGACGAACATGTAGGAGGTGTTCTCCACCATGAACACGAAGTCGGTGATCGCGGGCGAGTAGACCGCCCCCCCGGCACACGGGCCCATGACCGCCGAGATCTGCGGCACCACCCCCGAGGCGAGGGTGTTGCGCAGGAAGATGTCGGCGTAGCCGGCCAGCGAAGCAACGCCCTCCTGGATCCGCGCCCCGCCGGAATCGTTGAGCCCGACCACCGGCGCCCCCACCTTCATCGCGAGGTCCATGATCTTGCAGATCTTGGCCGCGTTGGCTTCCGAGAGGGAGCCGCCGAAAACCGTGAAGTCCTGTGCGAATACAAAGACCGGCCGACCATCGACGCGGCCGTAGCCGGCGACCACCCCGTCGCCGGGAATCTTACGCTCTGCCATGCCGAAGTCCGTGCAGCCGTGCTCCACGAGGGCGTCGGTCTCCTCGAAGCTGCCCTGGTCGAGGAACTGCTCCACCCGTCCCCGGGCGGTCAGCTTGCCCTGCTCGTGCTGGCGATCTATCTTGTCCTGTCCCCCCCCGAGGCGGTTGGCGGCCAGCCGCTCCCTGACCCGATTGACAACCTCGCGGCTCATGTCCGGCCTCCTCCACCGCCCCTCGGCAGCTTGTTAGCCCACATATCTCACCAGCTTTCCGCTACGGCCGGCGATCCACCACACCCAGCCGCGTTTTCTCCCCTCGGGGTGCTCGACGTACTGCCGAGTACGGCTCCGCGCCCCTCGGGTCGAAAACCCCACTGGGCACGGCACCTCGCCGCCCTCGCGACGAAACCCGGTGAGATCTGCGGGCTAGCGACATTCTACCGCGGCGGATTCTTAAGCGGTGCGGTTACCATGACCGCATGCCCGAGGTTCTCCGTCCGCATCCCCCACTCGACCCGCGATGGCTTCAGCTTCTGTCTGAGCGCTGCGCAGATCTCCGCGGTGGTGGAGCGCGCTTCGAGGATCTCTACATCGAGCAGCGCCTGGAGTCGCGCGCGGTGGCGACCAACGGCGAGCTGCAGGTGGAGGAGTGCCGCACGGACGGCGCGGCTGCCCGCTGGCGTTCGCCGTCGAGGGTCGTTCTTCACGCCCGAACCGGCCTGTCGACCGCGGGTCTGGGGGAGCTCCTCGGCCGTCATGCCGATCGCGTGGCTCTTCCCCCCGTGCGGACGCTGCAGACGGTGGAGATGGACCCCCCTCGGGGCTGGCTGGATTGGGCTCGCGAGGTTACCTCCCGTCTCGGCCCGGCACCCTCCACGGTGCGCTTTCTTAGCCGGCGGGCCGCAGTGGTCCGCGTCGGAGAATGGGCGCCGGTGGCCTCACCGCCGATTGTGCGGGTGGAACGCGGCGGCGAACGCCCGGCGGCGCTCCTTGCCGTGTGGGGGCAGCCGCGGCTGGGTGCATGGCTCCAGGAGTTGGCCGAGCCGGAGCCGACCAAGGCCTGGGAACCGACCCCTGGGATGCAGCTGCCCGTGCTTTTCACCTGCGGCACCGCCGGAGCGTTGATGCACGAGCTTGTGGGACACCTGGCAGAGTCCGACCTTTTCGTCACCGGCGCCTCACCCCTGGCCGGTCTGCTCGGGGCGACCGTGAGCACCGTCGGCCTGGAGATCGTCGACGACCCGACCCGCATAGACCTAGCCGGTGGCTTCGACTACGACGACGAGGGGGTCGGCGCCGCTCCCATTCATCTGGTTCGGGCGGGCCGCCTCGAGGGCCTCCTCTGCGATCGTGAAGGAGCGGAGCAGCTCGGCACGACTCCCGGAAGAGGGCGTCGCGCTGCCTGGAATCGTCCTCCTGTGGCGCGTCTGTCGAACCTGGTGATCGCGGCGGGGAAGGTCCCGCCCGAGGAGATCGAGGCGGATCTGGAGCACGGGTTGGTGGTGACCAGGGTCGGTGGTGCAACCGTGGACCCGGTCTCCGCTCGCACCGTTCTGCGCGTGGAGTGCGGCTGGGAAGTCCGCAACGGACGGCGGCGCCGGCCTCTCGCCCCGTGCGAGCTCACCGGTAGCGTGGTGGAGATTCTCGCCAAGATCGACTCGCGGATCGGCGCGGACCCCACGCCTGACTGGCGCTTGGGATGGTGCATCAAGGATGGTGCTCCCCTGCCCACCGGTTCCGAGGCCCCGAGCCTCCTGGTTCAACGGCTCGAGGTGCTCTGAGATGAGCACACCCGAGGTTCCGGAGTACGCCGAGCGGCTACACCGAGCGGCCACCGCCACCCGCGAACACCTCGAGCGCTCACCTGTCGATCGGTGGGAGATCTTCGCCAAGGCCTCCTACACCCGCGAGGTGGAGGTGACCCCCGCCAGACCCCTTCGCGTCATCGACGTGGAAGAGACCGGGGTCGCGGTGCGCACCCTGCGCGAGGGACGGATGGGCTTCGCAGCCGCCTCGGGCCTCGAGGGCGACGCCTCGCGGCGGGCGGTGGAGAGCGCTCTCGCCACCGAGGTGAGTTTTGCCGGGGACCCCTTACCACCGCAACGTCTGCTCGGCACGACTGAGGTCCGATCCGCCCGTATCCTGCCGCCACGCGGTTGGGCCACCCACGTCGGCGAGGAGCTGGCACGCGCCGTGGCGAGCCTTTCGGACAATCATCTCCGGCTGCGCCGCACGATCCTTCAGGAGGGAGCTTTCGGGTGGATCCTGGCCACCGGCGACGGCTGGGTTGCGCGCCATGAGGACACCAGCACCACCCTCCTGGCCGAGGTGGAGTTGGTCGGCGAGCGCGCCGGGATTTGGCGCGACTGGCTGCACATTCCCGAGCCCGAGTCTTTCGACCCCGAGGCCGCCGCCGCCCGCATCTCGGACCGCGCCCTCCTCACCCGCAGCCGGGTAGCCACGGATTCCGGATTGAGGGACCTCATTCTCCACCCGGAGGTCAGCGCCCAGCTTCTGGCGGCGATGGCGCCCCTCTTTCTGGCGACCCCGGACACCGAAGATCTGCTGCCCCCGCTGCTCGACAACGAGGGACGACTTGCGGCGCCCTCCCTCACCCTGGTGGACGACCGCAGCAACTCCGACGCCCCGATCACCGGGCCCTGCGACGGTGAGGGGCTTCCTGCCCGCCGCACCCTCCTCCTGGACGAAGGGGTGCCGCGGCACCGCCTGGCCTCATTTCGCGACGCCGAGCGTTGCGGCGAGGTGCCCCGGGGCGGGGCCCTGCGTCTCTCCTACCGTGACTACCCGGCCACCGGCATCGCCAACCTGCAGGTCTTGACCCATGGTGGCGTGCCCGCAGCCGAGCTCCTGGGCACGGCCGACCGGGCCCTGTACCTGCTGCGGCCGTTGGCGCCCGTGAGCTGTCGACCGGAGACGGACAGCTATAGGATTGTCGCTTCCGGGGTGTGGCTCGACGGCCGGCGCGTGTGCGGATGGCACCCTGTGGTGGAGCTTCGCGGTAGCCTCGGGCGCCTCCTGCGACGGATCGAGGCGGTGGGCACAGATCTGCGCTGGTTTCAGACCGAGCGCGGCTGCATCGGCGCTCCGTCGCTGTTGATCCGGCGGCAGTCGGTCGTGGGCTAGCGCTTATCTCACCGGGTTTCTTAGCGAGGGCGGTGAGGGGCCGCCCTCGCGACGGATCCTGGTGAGGTATGCGGGCCAGGTGGGAATAATGCCGGGTCAGGTCACATTGTGCTATTTTGTGCCGCCTTCGATGCAACGAAGGTCGGAGGCGGGAGGAATCGATGAAGGTCGGAATACTGGGGTTGGCGGCGAGCGGAAAGTCGACGCTCTTCAGGCTGCTCACGGGACAGAGATCTACGGGAGCGCCAGCGCGGCGCGATACGGCTCAGGTGGGTGTCGCACGGGTTCCGGACCCGCGCCTGGTGGCGTTGAGCGCGTTGTACGAACCCAGGAAAGAGACCCCCGCAGCCGTCACCTACGTGGACGTGCCCGGGATCCCGGAGGAGCACCGCCGGGAAACCGCCTTCAATCTCCCCGAGATGCGCGCCACGGATGTGCTGATGGTGGTCCTCAGGGCCTTCGCGGACGAGGCGGTGCCCCACCCCATGGGTTCTCTGGATCCGCTCCGTGATCTCCGCTACATCGAAGAGGAGTTCATCCTCCAGGACCAGTTAGTGGTGGAGAAACGTCTCGAGCGGATCCGGCGCGATCTCGCAAAACGGAAGGCGCCGGAGCTGGTCCGCGAGCTTGAACTTCTCGAGCGCTGCCTGACGGTCCTCGAGTCCGAGCGACCGCTGCGCGCCGAGGGCTTCGACGCCGAGGATCACAAGCGGCTGCGCGGGTTCACCTTCCTATCCCTCAAACCGATGCTGGTTGCGGTCAACCTGGGAGAGGCCGAGATCGCTTCAGACCCATTCAGCGACGAGTGTTGGGCGGAGTGGAGGGAGCGTCCGCAGATGGCCTTCACCCAGGTCTGCGCGACGCTCGAGGGTGAATTGGCAGAGCTCGACGGCCCTGATACCGCTGCCTTCATGGAGGATCTCGGCATCACCGACCGGGCGTTGGATCGCGTGATCCGCGAGTCCTACCGACTCCTCGGGCTGATCTCCTTCTTCACCGTCGGTGAGGACGAGTGTCGGGCCTGGTCTGTTGGCTCCGGAACGCCGGCGGTCGAAGCCGGCGGGGTAATCCACTCCGACATTCAGCGCGGCTTTATCCGTGCCGAGGTGGTGCCGTACGACGAACTCCTCGGAGCGGGCTCCCTCGCCACCTGCCGTCAACGCGGCACGTTGCGCCTGGAGGGCAAGACCTACCCGGTCCGTGACGGCGAGGTCGTGCACTTCCGGTTCAACGTCTGATCTAGCCTGCATATCTCACCGGGTTTCGCCGCGAGGGCGGCGAGGTGCCGTGCTCGGTGGTGTTTTCGACCCGAGGGGCGCGGAGACGTACTTGACGGTACGTCGAGCACACCGAGGCGAGAAAACAACGCTGGGTGTGGTGCATCGCCGACCACAGCAGAAAGCTGGTGAGATATGCGGGCTAGACCAGCGCCGCCGCAATATCCCACAGAACCGGCCACGCCATCTCCAAACGGGCTTCAGGAGAGGTGCTCCCAATCGCGGGAGCGCGGAGATGAGGTCCGCCCCCCTGCGAGGTCGGCGCGGACGTGGCGCCCGAGGGGTCGGGTGGAGCCGAGGCGCTCGCAGCACCAGACTTGCTCGCGGCCCCCCCAGAAGAACTGCTCGGCGCGCGGCGAACGGGGGCCGGGCGCGCTTGCGGGGGCGTCTGGGACTCAACGCTCGATTCCGCGGGCGCTGGTGTCGGAGGCGGGCTTTCCTGATCTTCGACCGTCTCTTCCACCATCTCCTCCGCCACATCATCGGCCTCTGCTTCCGTCGAATCCTCCGCCGCTTCCTCCGCCGCTTCCTCCGCACCCTTCGAGGAACGTTTGGGCGGCGGCGGCGACTCGTAGAACTTCCGCACCTTCTTGACCTCGCCCGCTTCCATGTAAGGCATCGGCATAGAGTTCTTGAAGTTGATCCTGTGGTACTCGCGGAGCTTTGCGGCAAAGGCGAGCTCCGAGGCCATCATCTCGGGGTTGACCTTGGGATCGGAGAGCTCTGGGGCGGACTTGAAAGCCCGTCGAAAGTGGTCGAGAGCCGCGGTGCTGTGTCCCTCCTGCTCCTCCAGCAGCCCAAGGTAGAAGTTGCACCAACCGTGTCCGGAGATAATTTTTAGACAGCGATTATACGCCTGCCTGGCGTCGCTCAGCTCACCCTCACTGTGCTTCACCAACCCGATCCGGAACCATGCCTCGTAAAGCTTCGGGTCCAGATCGAGGGCCTGGTGGAACATCTGTACTGCGTCCTTTGGCCAGCCCCGGTAGAAGAGCATCGTTCCGAGGTCGACCAGGGCCGGGGCGTCGAGCTCGCCGCGCTCGGCGCGTTCCCAGTAGTTGCGGATGGTCTCGTCGCCGGGGTCGTCCACCACCAGCCAACGGACGAAGATCGGCTCGTCGGCGTGGGCCAACAGGACGACCAAAAGGCTGAGAAGCCCGACAGCAACACACATCAGTCCGATTCGAGCCCGCATCGACTTACTCCTGCTGCTTCTTCTTCTTCTTCGACTTGCGCGCGACAACCCTCACCTTACCATCCACCACCTGCACCTCGAAGCGCACCTTACGTCCTACCCGCTCCTCGATCTTCTGCCGCTGGACGGCAATCTGCTCCTCGAATGTCTCGCGGTCGACACGAACATCGAGACCGTGTTCCCGCTTGGCGTCGAGGTAGCGATCGAAAAGGTCGTCGCCGGCTGTCTCGTCTCCGGGAGGAACGGCTGCTGCGTCTAAATTCTTCGGGATCGGGATGGCCCCGGACGCCTCCGCGTGGTGATCGGGACCGCGCCCTTCCTCCTGCTCACGCAGCATGCGCTCCCAGTTCTGGGAGTAGGTCATGAATCGGTGCTGCAGCTGCTCGATCCGGAACTGTTCGGCCCGACGATGGACGGTCTGCTCGGTGAGAAGTCGCAAGCGGCGAGCGACGCGGTCGCGCTCGGTCAGAGGCGGCACCTTGGAGATGCCAGAGAAGAACCGCTCCCAATTCTTGATGAGCTCGCTCACCGCGCGTTCGAGGAGGACAATCTTCTCGATTAGCTCCATCGATGACTCCCGCGGTCCATCCGGCCGGCCTTTGAGATAGAATGCCCCCCGTGGAGTCCCGTTACCGTCATATCCCTGCGATCCATCGCCTGCTCGAGCTCCCCACCCTGCAGGCCGCGGCTGAAGACCTGGGCCACCCGCCGGTCATGGACGCTTGCCGAAGAGCGGTCGATCGGCTCCGTGACCGCGTGGGCTCGGGTGAGCTGGAGGAGGACGCAATCGAAGACGCCTGCGATGCTCTCGAGGGAGAGATTCTCCGGAGCCTTCGCGCCACCACCGACCCCGCCTACCCCGCAGTTATCAATGCCACCGGCGTGCTCTTGCACACAAACCTCGGCCGGGCGCCGCTGTCGCCACAGTTCTCGCCATCCTTGGCATCATACCTCGCCCTCGAGTACGACGTCGCCGAAGGCCGACGCGGCCAACGCCTGGCGCCCATCGTCCGGCGCATCGCACGCGTGTGTGGCGCTCCCAGCGCCGTAATGGTCAACAACAATGCCGCGGCGCTGTTGCTGCTGCTCAGCGCCCATACTCGTGGCCGCGAGGTAGTGGTCTCGCGCGGAGAGCTGATCGAGATTGGCGGCTCGTTCCGATTGCCGGAGGTCATGGCCGCCTCGGGGACGATCCTGGCGGAGGTGGGGTGTACGAATCGCACCCATCTGGCGGACTATGCCGCGGCTATCAACGAGTCCACCGCTGCATTCATGGTCGCCCACCAATCCAACTTCCGCATCGTCGGCTTCACCACCGGGCCATCCGTACGCGAGCTGGCCGAGTTGGCCCATGCCCGCGGTCTGCCCCTCTTCGTCGATCAGGGATCGGGTGCGCTCCACGATCTCAGACGCTGGGGGCTGCCGCCGGAGCCCAC
Organism: Acidobacteriota bacterium; assembly: GCA_030637805.1. GTDB lineage: Bacteria > Acidobacteriota > Thermoanaerobaculia > Thermoanaerobaculales > Sulfomarinibacteraceae > Sulfomarinibacter. Next base: position 8,578 of record DAOWFV010000054.1, read on the forward strand.
CGTCGCTTCCTTGCTCGAGGCCGGCGCGGACGTGGTCTGCTTCTCGGGCGACAAGCTCCTGGGCGGTCCGCAGGCGGGTCTGATCGTGGGTCGTTCCGAGTGGGTGGAGCCCCTCGGTCGCCACCCGCTCTACCGGGCCTTGCGGCCCGACAAAACAGCGCTGGTGCTGATGGACAGCGTTCTCCGAGCCCACCACGGTGATCATCTCGAGGAGATTCCCCTGTACTCCATGCTCGAAATCCCGCTGGAAGCCCTCAAGCGGCGGGCTGGTCGGATCGGCCGCCGCCTGCGAGCCGCCGGCGTCCCCGCCCGCGGTCTCGCCACCCGCGCAGCACTCGGCGGCGGCACCACCCCGGACGAGACTATGCCCAGTTACGGCCTCGCCGTCCCCGGCGGCCAGCGTCTGACCCAGTTGCTGCGGGCGTTCGACCCACCGGTGATTTCCCGCATCGAGGACGACGAGGTAGTGCTCGACCTGCGCACCGTGCCCCCCGACCAGGATCGCACCCTCGAGGATGCGCTGATCTCGGCCTACAGCGGCCTCCAGGCCAACCAGGATGCCGGAGCATAGAGCCAGAAGATCACTGCGAGCGCAAGAAAGGTCCCGAAGGGCAGCGCCGTCTTGCCCGAGCCCCGGCCGCTGAGGATCAGCCCGATACCCACCGCCGCGCCCAAAGTGGCCGCTACCACGAGTACCCCGACACACCCCTGCAGGCCGACCACGGAGCCGATGGCGGCCAGATACTTGACGTCGCCCCAGCCCATCCCCTCGACACCCCGCAGCAGGCGATACAGGACGATCACCGTGACGGGCAGAACGGCGCCGATGATCGCCCCCAGAACTGAGTCGAGCCACCAGGTGTAACCGCCGAACCACGAGGCGGTGAGCCCGAGGAGAATCGAGGGGTAGGTGAGCACGTCGGGAAGAATCTGGAAATCGAGGTCGATCAGACCCAATACCAGAGAGATCCAGGCGAAAACCACAACCTCGGCCGCGACCAGACTGATGCCCCAGCGCCAAAGGGCGAGCACCGCGAAGGCTCCCGCCGCCACCTCGACCAGGGGATAGCGCACCGAGATCGGCGCGTCGCAGCTGCGGCAGCGGCCGCGCAGCGCGAGCCATGAGAGCACCGGGATATTGTCGAACCAACGGATGAGCGCGCCGCAGGCGGGGCAGGCGGAACGGGGCCGCACAAGTGATTTCTCCCGTGGCAGGCGGTAGATCACCACGTTGAGGAAGCTACCCACCGCCGCCCCGAAGACGAAGATGTAGAGCATCACGAAGGGCTGCGTCCACCAAGCCATCTGTAGAGATCCTCCTGCTGGCGCACCATGAGGTCGATTGCGAAGTCCTCGAGGCCCCTGGGTGCCTCTGCGGACATCGAGGCGTGGAGGTGGGGGTCCTCCAGGATCCTACACACCCCCTCGGCGAGGGCCTCCACGTCCCCGGCCGGGGCCAGGAAACCATTGTCCCCCGAGCGTACCACCTCCACGGTGCCGTCCACGGAGGTCACGACCACCGGAACCCCGGCGGCCAGTGACTCCACCACGGAGCAGGGCAGGCCTTCGTGGTAGGAGGTGAGCACCGATACCCGAGTCGCGGCAAGCAGGCCGGGCACATCGTCCCACCAACCGCAGAAGACCATCCGCCCGGCGAGCCCGAGATCGCCCGCAAGCACCTTGGCGGCCCCGAGCATGGGCCCCTCACCCACCATCACGAAGTACGCCTCTGGAAACCGCGCGCGCACGATAGATGCCATCCGCACGAAGTCGAGCGGCGCCTTCTGGGGCTTGAAGTTGCCGATCTGCGTGATCAGCGGGACGTCGGCGGGCAGGCCGAGTCTCTCCCGAACCGAGGCGGCCCCGGCGGGAGCGCGGAAGCGGCCGAGGTCGATGCCGGCACGGATCACGGTCGCCTGCTCGGATGCGAAGAGTCCGAGCTCGATGCCGCGCCGGCGGTCGCTAGCCGACACCGTGATGAAGTGGTCGGTCCAACGCGCGAGCAGCCGCTCCGCCATCCGCAGTGCGATCCTCTTGGGTGCCGGCTGCAGAGGTGTGAAGCCGAAGCCGTGGACCGTGTGGACCACGACGGGAATGCGCTCCAGGTGCGCCGCGAGCCGGCCCAGGATGCCCGCCTTGGAGGAGTGGGTATGAACTACCTGCGGCCGGAAGGCACGCACCGCTGCGCGCAGCCCGGCGAGGGCGCGAGCGTCGGAGATGGGAGCGATCGGCCGCACCAGCGCAGGCACCGGGAAGCGCTCGAGGTCGCCGATTTTGAAAACTTCGTCGTCGAGACGGTCACCCGGGCCCCAGGCGAGGCCCACCGCGAATCCCTCCCGGTCGAGGTGCTCGGCGGTGTGGAGCACCACCCGCTGGGCCCCGCCCAGCTCGAGCCGGGTAATGATCAGCAGGACACGGATGGGTTTGCTCACGGTCTGTTCCACGGCGGAGAACAGAGAGTGAGGAGGTTAGGGGTCAGGAGGTCAGGAGTTAGAGGACTCTCTTTTTGGGCGAGGTGGGGCTCGCGGATGATCCTCTCCGGCAGCCCATACCGTCTCAACGGCTCTCCGCAACCTGGCGCGCCGCGCGCATGCCGTCGAGGACGGCGTCCTCCATCGCCGAGTACTTCCACTCCGCCCAACGGCCCGCGAGCACCACCCCACGATCGCCGAGGAACCGGCGCAGCACCGCAACCGCTCCGCGGCGAGAGTGGTCGAAAACCACATAGGCGGGGTCGATGACGGTCAGCCGGCGCACCCGCACCGAAGTGGGGTCGAGGAGGCCATGTTCGACGAGGGCTCGCTCGGCTGCGTCCGCCGAGGCCTCCACATCGCCTGACCCGGGATCAAGGCTGAGCTCCACCGACACCGTGTGGCAGCCGGCCGGCGCCAGATTCCCGTGGTTCGAGGGGAAGCCCACCCGGTAGTACGGAAGCTCCTCATCCGGGAAGTAGAGCCAGTGCTCGGCGCTCGGAGCCTCTCCCTCGACCCCGAGGGCGAGGTTGAGCACCCGAACCCAGCGCAGCGACCGGTGAGCATGGGTCACCTCCTCCGGAAGCTCGTCGAGCAGTCGGTCCAGCAGGGTGGGAAGGGCGATCGTGGACAGCAGGCACTCCCACTCGAGCCGTTCGCCGCCGGCAAGCTCGAGCCATTTCTCGCGCAGGTGGATGCGCACGATCTCCCGGCCGAGCCGCAGGTCCGGCACCCTCTCCGCCACCGCATCCGGCAGCAGGCGGATGCCCCCGCTACGCGGGTAGCGGAAAGTGGCGTTGTATCCCACCGCGGCGTCGTGCAGACCCAGGGCGCCGTCCACCACCTCCTCGATCTTCGGCTTGGGTACGTAGCGGCCCACCCAGTCCAGGCTCAGGTCCTCGGGCTCGGCACGGTAGAGCTTGCTGTTGTAGGGGAAGAAGAAGTGCCGGGCCAGGCCGTCGCCGAAGCGCTCGAGTACCCACTCGCGGAAGTCGGCGGGTTCGCTCCCGCCGTCGCGGGCCCAGGCCCTGATGAAGCCGAGCAGACAATCCCGCCGCACCTCGGGCGCGAGCCCGTGGGTGTGGATCTGCACCGGGTAGGGCGTCGTGTGACCACCGATGACCACCGACGCCCGCCGATCGTGGATGGCGAGTCGTTCCCAGACGCCGAGCTCCGCAAGGTAGGTCTCGGTCTCGGCCCGCTGAACGTGCAGGAGATGCCCGGTGTGGTCGAAGGTGTATCCCTCGGCCTCCAGACTACGGCACGCCCCCCCGGCCTCCGCCTGGCCCTCGAGGACCACGGCCGGCGTCCCGCCGCGGGCGAGCCGCTCTGCCGCCACCAGACCGGTGAGACCACCACCGGCAATCAGCACCGGTCGCATCACGACTCCATCGGCACCACGGCCAGCCACG
>DAOWFV010000010.1 GCA_030637805.1 Acidobacteriota bacterium
CCATCACCGGCAGCTCCACGGCTTCGCGGATCCGCGAGGCCCGCTCTTCGTTGACCCCCTCCGGCAGGGCCATGTGCTGGTAGTACCAGGGTGGGCTGTCACACGCGGAACCGGTGACCACGTGCAGAAGGTCGATTCCCGAGCCATCGAGCCGGCGGCCCAGCTCGATGGCATCCTCGAGGCCGAGGCCGCCCTCCACCTTCTCGTCGGCAGAGATGCGAGCCGAGAGCGCGAGCCCTGGTCCGACGGCCTCGCGCACCCCCGCCACCACCTCGTCTATGAACCGCCATCGACCCTCTTCGCCACCCCACTCGTCGTTGCGCGAGTTGGTGCGCGGCGACAGGAACTGGGCTGGCAGGTAGCCGAGGCCGAGTTGGAGCTCGACGCCGTCGAAGCCGGCCTCGCGCGCGCGACGTGCGGCCGCCGCGTAGGCGTCGAGCACCTCACGGATCCGCTCTTCCGACATCGGCGTTGGGGTGGCGCCCGAGGTGGGACATTGCACCGCCGACGGCGCCTCCGGCGGGCCGCCGATGGCCTTCGGATTGGCGGCACGGCCCGCGTGGTTGAGGTGGGCGAAGATGAGTGAACCCTCAGCGTGGACCGCTTCTACGATCCGCTTCAACCCGGGAACCGTTGCATCGGTGTCGGCGCCGAGTTGGCGTTGGTGCTCCCGGCCCTTTGAGTCCACGAACAGGGGTTCGAGGATGATGAGGCCGGCGCCGCCCGCCGCGCGGCGCCGGTAGTACTCGATATGGCGGTCCGCCACCAGGCCGTCGGGGCCGCCGAAGGCGGTTTTCACCGGCGCCAGGGCGAGGCGATTCGGAAGCTTGACCGGACCGATCCGAAGGGGTTCGAAGACCCCCGCGCTCATACCGCTTCCAGCGGGATGCTCTGGACTATCGACTGGAGCTTGCGCATGGTCTCGATGTAGCGTTTGAAGTATACCCTTGAGACGAGGGCCTGGATCGCGTAGCCCATGATCGGATCGTCGTCCATGAGCTTCTTGAGGGTCGCGGCCTTGATCTTGAGAATCCGCGAGTCCTCGCTGCAGGTTGCGCTGAGGGTGTAGGAGTCGATCTGGAGACAGACGCAGGAGCCGAAGATGGAGCCTTCGGTCACCTCGTCGATGAGCACGCTCATCCCGTCGGGACGGGCCAGACGCATGGCCACCTGGCCCTCGAGAACGACGAAGAGGTTCTCCGCCGGCTCACCGCGCCGGAAGACGGTGTCTCCGGCTTTGAGCGAAATCTCCTCGGCTGCCGAGCTGATGGCGTTCACCTGCTCGGGCCGCAGGAACTGGAAGACCTCGTGACTCTTCAGTTGAGTGGTTTCCATGGCAACCTCCTTCGAAGGCCCGGGGTAGGCCCCGGGCGCTTCGTCCAATCCAAGAAACAATTAGTCGTTGCGGGTGAAGGGGACCTCGGCGCAGCGCCAGCAGCCCTGGTCCTTGAGGTCCTTGCTCTCGTCGACGTCCGCGTCGCACAACCAGGTGCAACCATTCTCGGCCACCACCACCTTCATGGGGCGGGCCGCCTTGTGGGGCTCGGGTCCGACGTACACCGTGTCTCCGTGCTTTGCTTCCATTTTGTTGCTCCCTTTCTCCGGGGGTGTTGGTATTGCCCCGGTCCCGCCCGGCAAGAATGCATGCTGTGTGCCAGCTTTTCGAATTAGCCGAGGAAAGAAGATAATCGTCTTGTTTTGAATAATTTGACGAGAGGTCCTGAGGTCCCAGAGGATTCAGGAAAGAGTGAAATCGGAGCGAAAATGCTATAGTTTCTGGGGAAAGGGTAGCGATAATGCTGCTCTTGGGAATTGGGCCCTCGCGGGCTGAGAGGTGGGCGATGCACGACGACCCGATCACACCGGCCCGTTTCGAGACCGTCATCAACAGCATCTCTGACGGGGTCTTCGCGGTCGACGGCGAGTGGCGCCTCACCTGTTTCAATGCGGCGGCCGAGCGCGCCACCGGTGTGCGCAGCGAGGAGGCGCTTGGGCGGCGCTGCAGCGAGGTCTTTCGCTCGAACATCTGCGAGGAGGCCTGCGCCCTGCGCTACACGATGGAAACCGGGCAGCCGATCATCAACCTTCCCATTCACATCCGCGATGCGGAAGGGAACCGGGTGCCGGTGACCATCTCCACGGCCCTGCTCAAGGATGATGATGGTCGGGTCATCGGCGGCGTCGAAACCTTCCGCGACCTCAAGATGGTCAAGGACCTGCTGCGCGATGTGGAGGCGACGGCCGGCGGAGACAAGATCTTGACCACGGACCCACACTTGCGGCAGATCCTCGACATCGTCCCGACGATTGCGGCCAGCGAAAGCACCATCCTCATCGAGGGCGAGAGCGGTACCGGCAAGGGGCTGCTGGCGAAGGAAATCCACCGCTTGAGCGCGCGGAGCGACGGGCCTCTGGTGACCATCAACTGCGGCGCCATCCCCGAGCAGCTGCTCGAGTCGGAGCTCTTCGGCTACCGCGCCGGCGCATTCACCGGCGCCGACCGGGACAAGCCGGGAAGAGTGGCTGTGGCCGAGGGGGGGACTCTCTTCTTAGACGAGATCGGAGATCTGCCCTCAGCTCTTCAGGTCAAGCTCCTCCGATTGCTTCAGGAGCGGATCTACGAGCCCCTGGGTGACGTCCGCAGCATCTCCGCTGACGTGCGCATCCTCGCCGCCACCAACCACGACCTCGCAGCCCTGGTTGCCGAGGGTGCTTTTCGCCGCGATCTCTACTACCGCGTCAACGTTATCCGGCTCGTGATGCCGCCGCTCCGGGAGCGGCCCACAGACGTTCCGCTTCTCGCCGAGGCCATCCTCCGCCGCCTTTCGATGACCCGCGGCAAGGTCGTGGAGTCCGTCTCCCGAGAGGCGATGCAGCGCCTGCTGCGCTACGGATTTCCAGGAAACGTCCGCGAGCTGGAGAACATCCTCGAGCACGCCCACGTGCTCTGCGAGGGTCTCGGAATCGAGGTCGAGGATCTTCCCGACTGGCTCTTGGCCGAGGTCGGTTTGGACAGCTCGGGAGATCCGGCGAGCCTCGAAGATCTCGAGGCTCGTTTCATCCACGATGTGCTGGAGCGCAACTCGTGGAACCGCACCGCAGCCGCACGCGAGCTGGGGATCCACAAGACCACCCTACACCGCAAGATCCGCCGCCTCGGCATTGACTTGCCGCCGGTCGACGGGCGCTCGAGCCGGACCCTCCACGCGAGGTAATGAGGGGGTGATTTCGAATTCGAAATTCCCGCCCCTCCCCGAGGCTGAACATCCAGTTCTCGATTCTGAAATCCGTTACCGTAGCGGCTGCGATCCGAGCTAGAATCACCACGAGATGAAGCCCAGTTTGGTTGGCCGGGTGGTGCATGTTCTACGGCTCGGTCACGAGCGGCTGCGAGAGAGCGCGCAAGTCTACATGGTGCTGGTGTCGATCGTGGTCGGCCTCCTCGGTGGTCTGGGGGCGGTGGCCTTCCGCGAGTTCATCCGCCTGGGCCAGTTCGTGTTCTGGAGGTCGGGTGATTACTCTTTGCAGTACATCCGCGACCTCCCGGCGTGGTGGAAGATTGCGGCGCCGGCGTCGGGTGGGCTGATCGTTGGCCTGATAATTTACTACTTCGCGAGCGAGGCCAAGGGCCACGGCGTGCCAGAGGTGATGGAGTCGATCGTTCTTCGCGGCGGTCGCATCCGGCCCCGCGTGGTTCTCGCCAAGCTTGTTGCCTCCGGCGTCTGCATTGCCTCCGGTGGATCGGTGGGGCGCGAGGGTCCAATCGTGCAGATCGGCTCGGCGATCGGCTCGACGGTGGGGCAGTGGCTGGGGATCGGCGAGCGGCGGTTGCGTACCCTGGTTGCCTGCGGGGCGGCGGCCGGCATCGCCGGCACCTTCAACGCACCGGTGGCAGGTGCGCTCTTCGCGGTGGAGGTCATTCTCGGGGACTTCGCCGTTGCCCAGTTCTCGCCGATCGTCATCTCGTCGGTAGCCGCGACCGTGGTGAGTCGTCATTTCCTGGGCGACTTCCCTGCGTTCGATGTTCCAGCCTACAGTCTGGTGAGCCCTCTCGAGCTTTTCGCATACGCGGCCCTCGGCGTGTTGGCAGGGTTTGCCGCTCTTTTCTTCACCCGTTCGCTTTACGGCGCCGAGGATCTATTCGATAGGCTGAGGGTGCCGGCGCCCCTGAAGACCGTCGCTGGGGGAGCGCTGGTGGGTGTTCTCGCCCTGCGCTTTCCAGAGGTTCTTGGAGTTGGTTACGAGGCGATCAACGAGGCGCTGACCGACCAGCTCTTGCTCGGCACGCTCCTGGTGCTGGTTCTGGTGAAGATCCTGGCGGTTTCTCTGACCATCGGGAGCGGAGGCTCAGGTGGGATCTTTGCACCCTCGCTGTTCATCGGTTCGATGTTGGGCGGGGCGGTCGGAACCGTGGTCCATGGACTGTGGCCGCAGGCAACCGGCAGCCCGGGCGCGTACGCCCTGGTCGGCATGGGCGCGGTTGTGGGTGCGGCCACCCACGCTCCGATCACCGCCATCCTCATCATCTTCGAGCTGACCAGCGACTACAAGATTATTCTGCCGTTGATGATCACCTGTATCTCCGCGACCCTGCTCGCGACCCAGATGCAGAAGGCGTCCATCTACACTCTCAAGCTGCTGCGTCGAGGCGTGGACATTCATCGGGGACAGACGTTCAACGTCCTTCGCGACCTGGCGTGCCGGGACGTGATGCGCGACGATTTCGAGACCATCGAACCATCGGCTTCGGTGGTGAGTGTGATCTCGAGCTTCATGCGCCACCCCGGAAGCTCGGTCTTCGTGGTCGATGGGGAGGGATGTCTGCGGGGCGTCATCACCATTGACGACATCAGACCGCTCATGGCCGATGTGGCGTCGCTGGGCACGCTGGTGATCGCCGGCGATATGATGCGTGAGGCCGGCTACCCGGTCCTGCACCCGGACGACTCGCTGGACGAGATCATGCAACGTTTCGGGAGCTACCAGTACAGCTGTCCGGTTGTCGAGGAGGGCAGTCTGGTGGGCGCTGTGTGGCCGATGGACGTCATCGAGCGCTACAACGCCGAGGTCTTCAAGCGGGAGATGGCCTCGAGCATGTCGCTGGCCGTGAGCAACGGTGCCCGAGTGCAGGCGCTCCCTGGAGTCCATGGCGTGAGCCTGGCAGATGTGCCGGTGCCCGGGGCGTTCATCGGCAAAACCCTTGCAGAGCTGAAGCTGCGGCGAGACTTCAACCTGACGGTGCTGCTGATCAAGCGCCAGGCAGAGGGATCGGAGACGGTGATCGAGCGGGTCCCCGACGCCGGTTCGGTGCTCGATTCGGGTGACATCCTGCTGGTCCTCGGAGCCGAGGATGGAATCCGTCGTCTCGAGAAGATGGCGTGAGTCCAGTCGGCACCTCGTGAAGAGATTTACTCCTCGATCACCTCCGCATTGCGAATCTCGCCCTTGACCTGGCCGCCGTCCGAGAGGATCACCGTCACCTTGCGCTTGGCGTAGCGCACGATGATGTCGCCCTCTACCACCGAGCCTCCGGAGATTCGGATCTCGCGGGGCTTGCGATCGTGCCTGGTCTTGCCCTTCACGATCACATCGCCG
>DAOWFV010000106.1 GCA_030637805.1 Acidobacteriota bacterium
CTGCAGATCCTCTTCGTGCTGGCGCAGGCTGGGGAGCAGGCGTGGACCGACGATCGTTTGGTTGGATTGTACGAACGCGGGACCCACTTCGGCGCCGACGACCACCGCCAGCTCGCTGCGTGGCTCAGCGCCCAACCCGGGGAGCTGGTGGAGCTGTGGAGGCGGCTTGCGGCGCTCCCCGGAGTGGAGATCGCCACCAGCCCCTACGCCCATCCCATAATGCCACTGCTGACCGACACCGCGATCGTCGCCGACAGTTGGGCCCCACACCCACCGCCCCGGGTACCCGCCTTCCACCACCCAGAGGACGCGGTGTGGCAGCTGGCCGCCGGGCTCGAGTTCATGCGCACGCAGGGATTCGAACCGCGGGGGTGCTGGCCGCCGGAAGGCTCGGTCTCCGAGGAGGTCGTGGCTATCTACGGCACTGCCGGGGTAGCTTGGCTGGTCACCGACGAGGGCATCCTCGAACGCAGCCTCGATCACCCCCTTCGCGAGGGGGAAAGGACCCTCCCCGAGCTGTACCGCCCCTGGCGTCTCGCTGTCGGCGGTCCGACCCTCTACTTCCGCGACCGCCACCTGTCCGATGCGATCGGCTTCCAGTACGGGCGGTGGGATGACGAGGGGCGTGCCGCCGAGGCGCTGGTCCGGGAGCTCGAGGCGATCGCCACGGACCTGCCTCCGGAGGCCCGCATCGTCATCGCGCTCGATGGCGAGAATCCCTGGCTTCACTACCCCGAAGGGGGAGGCATCTTTCTGCGGGAGCTCATGGACCGTCTCAACCGGTGCGGGCCGGAGCTCGTGCCCGCCACCCTCGACGAGGCCACCGCCGGCAGCGAGCCGGTCGAGCTGCCGCGTCTCCATCCCGGCTCATGGATCAACTCGGTCTTTGCCACGTGGATCGGCCATCCCGAAAAGACCCGGGCCTGGGAGGTACTGAGCGAGGTCCGCGAGGCGATCGAGCGCGCCGGATGTGAGCGTCCGCCCTCCCTGCTCTTGGCCGAGGGATCGGACTGGTTCTGGTGGCTCGGCGATGATAACCCTACCGAGCTGGCACCGCTTTATGACCACATCTTTCGTCGCCACCTGGCCGACGCCTGTTCTCAGGCGGGTATCGAGTCGCCGGTGGACCTCGGCCACCGATTGAAAACCCTCGCCCGCCCGCTGCGGGTGCCGGTCTCCGAGAGCTGGCCGCCACCGATCCTCGACGGCCGCGTGACCACCTACTTCGAGTGGTCCCTGGCAGCGTGGGTGGAGGGGCCGAACGATGGACCGCTGCGCCGGATGGCGGTGTGGGGCGGCGGTGGCAGGCTCTACCTCCTGGTCGAGGGCGCCGGCTCGCTCCAGCAGCTCGTCGACGGTGGCCGCCTCAAGGTCCGACTCCTCGCCCCCGACGGCGCCGAAACCGTGGTGTCGATCGGCGCCGCCGAAAGCCGACCGAGTGACACTGACTGGGCATTGGGCAAGGCCGCGGAGCTCTCGCTGCCTTGGAACGGTGGCCACGGCTGGCGCCTCGAGGTGCGCCTCGGAGAATGGCAGCTGCCGGCGGGCGCCGCCCTCCTGCTCGAGCCGTTCCCGGTCGACGAGGAACCCACCGAGCTCCGTCGAAAGGAGTGAGAGCGTGTCCGAGCTTCGCTATTGCCCGATCAAGCACCGCTGGACTATCGTCGCCCCCGAGCGCAAACAGCGCCCGTACGAATTTCTGCGCCCCGACCAAGAGGAGGCTCCACCTCCCGAGGCCGACCCGTTTGCAGCCGGTAACGAGACGCTAACCCCGCCGGAGATATTCTCCATCCCCGCCCTCGACGGCTCCGGCGGGTGGCAGGTCAGGGTCTTCGCCAACAAGTTCCCCGTTCTCCGCGTCGAGGGAGAGGTCCAGCGTGAGGGAGTCGGCCTTAACGACACCGTGAGCGGAGTCGGTGCGCACGAGGTCATCGTCGAGACGCCGGACGCCGGACGCGAGCTCGCCGACCTGAGCGTCGACGAAATCGTTCCCGTCCTCCAGGCCTACCGGGCCCGACTGGTCGATCTTCGCCGTGACCCTCGCCTGCGGTACGTGCTTATATTCAAGAACAAGGGCCGTGAGGCCGGCGCGGCCATCGCCCACGCCCACTCGCAGCTCATCGCGACCCCCATCATTCCCACCGTGGTCGTCCAAGAGCTGAACTCCTCGCGCGAGCATTTCCGACACCGTGAACGCTGTCTGTTTTGCGACATCATCCGCCAGGAGCTTCGTCTGGCAGAACGCATCTGTCTTGAGTCCGACCAATTCCTCGCCATGGCGCCCTTCGCAGCCGGCTTCCCGTTCGAGACCTGGATTCTGCCCAAGGAGCACAGCTACGATTTCGCCCTCGCGACCGATGCAGAGCTGCGGGGCCTCGCAGCCATCCTCCGCGAGTTCCTGCGCAGGATGCGGGCCCTTCTCGACGATCCCCCCTACAACCTGGTGCTCCACACCGCCCCCAGCCCCCACCCCCGCCCCGGACGGCCGGACTTCTGGTCCACTATCGAACACGACTACCACTGGCACCTGGAAATCGTGCCCCGCATCACCCGCCTCGCCGGTTTCGAGTGGGGATCGGGTTACACGATCAACCCCACCCCGCCCGAGGAGGCCGCCCGGTTTCTCACCGAGGCAGATCCCGACAGAGAGGAATGAAGGCAAATTCGGAATTAGGAATTAGGAATTAGGAATTTTAGACGCGGGGAAACGCCTGCGAGCCGTGGAGCCGACTGCCCGCGTTTGGGCGCCAGAAACGCATCCAGACGCGGGCACCACGCCCCAAACCACTCGACCGCCACCTCGCGCAGGTAATTCCTAATTCCGAATTCCGAATTCGAAATTCTAGCCTCGCGGCATGGGCAGGAGCGCGCCTCCGGAGACGGGTAGGTCGAGCCCGGTCAGGTGGCGGGCGAGTCTGTCGTCGCTGAGAAAGACCACCGATTCCGCGACATCCCCGGCCTCCGCGATCCGCGCCAGGGGAACCCCGGAGGTGATCCGTTCCTCTCGCCCGTCATCGGACAGGGCGGGGGCTGCCATCGGCGTCCGCACCCAACCCGGCGAGACGAGGTTGACCCGGATCGCCGGCGCGAGCTCCTGGGCAAGCGACTGCACGAACCCCCACAACGCAGCCTTCGAGCCTGCATAATGGCTGTGCCCCGGTTCTCCCCGCTGGCCGGCCGTGGAGCCTATGAACACCATGCTTCCGCTAGCCATCACCCGCGCCGCCTCGCGTGCGAGGTAGTAGGCGGAGAATGTATTTGTGCGGTACATTTCCTCGAGGCGGTCCCGGTCGAGCTCCTGAATCGGGCCCGCGTTCCAGATTCCCGCCGAATGGACGAGCACCTGCGGCGCCCCGGCTGCCTCCACCGCAGCCGCACAGCCCTCCTCGCGCGACAGGTCGGCCTGCACCGGGAGCACCAGCGCCCCGAAATCCTCTGCGATTTCTTCCACAGGACCGGCCTGGGTGTGGTACTGGGCCACCACCCGGTCGCCACGTCCGAGGAAGGCCAGGGCGCATGCGAAGCCGATACCCGAGGACGCCCCCGTGACCAACACAGTTCGTGGATGCGAAGCCATTACCTTCCGACCCCCAGATTTCAATTCTCAATTCTCAATTTTTTATCTTGAATTTCCGCGCCCTGCCCTGAAATCGGTTGGGCAGACGAAAATTGAGGACTGACCACCCAGAATCACGAGTTCATCCTTTGCAATATTGCGCGGACCGGAGCTGCCTCGGCGCCCTCGAGCCGCATGGGCAACGCGACCAGGAGGTAGGTGCCCGGTTCAGCATCCGCCAGCCAAAGGCCTTCGATCCAGGTCATTCCGCGCGCCAGTAGCGCTCGGTGTGCCACCAGCTCCTCCGATTCAAACGAATCAACCGACGGTGTGTCCAGACCCACCAGCAGCACGCCGCGATCGGCGAGCCAGTGAACCAACTCGGCAGAAAGGGCCGAAAAACCGGCGCCTATGGATCCATCGATTGGATACGAGTCGCTGCGCAGCAGGACTCGTGGTGTGGCCGGGGCCCAACCCTCCGGCAGCTCCTGCGAACTCAGCGCCCCGCCCGTTGACGGTACCTTCACAACCTCGGCTGGGCCTACGCAGCGGGCGAGAGGCACGCCCTCCACCCCCTCACCGTCAGGATCCAAATGCAAGGGCGCATCGAGGTGAGTGCCCACATGGCAGGTGGTGGAAAACGAACTGAGCACGAGGCCCCCCTCTCGGCGCTGTTCGAGCTCGAACGGGCGATCGCCAGGCCACACCGGAGTCCCAGGGCGGAGGGGACGGCTCGCGTCGATCCACTCGAAAGGGGTCCAGGAATCGACCCGGTCAAGAGGGATCACTTGCACTCCCCGACGTCGAGTCGAGCTCGGCCTTCACCGCCGCGGCAGCTCGAATGTGACGCTTCACGAGAGAAACCAGAGCCTGCTGGTCGATGATCGGCTTGGCGACGTAATCGTTGGCGCCCGAGGCAAAAAGAAGCCGCTCCCGGTCTCCCTTCATAGCGTGGGCGGTGAGCAAGATGACCGGAAGGTTGAGACCCTCGGGGAAATCGCGGATTCGCTGGGTGAGCTCCACCCCGTCCACCTTGACTCCGGAAACACGCGTGTTTTTGAGGGAAACGTCCATCAACGCCGCCGCAAGGGGTCTGGCCTGCACCAACTCGAGCACCTCATCACCGTCCTCCGAGCAGACCACCTCGAACCCGCCTACGGCGGTGAGAATCGCCTCCACCAACACCGCGTTGGCGGGATCATCCTCCACGACCAGAATCAACTCTGCCATAGCCCGGATAGCATTCTACAAGGTATCTGCTGCCGCCGGATCAAGAGCACACCAGGAAATCCTCGATATCCGCGCAATTGACGAGGTCTTGCCGGGTGGCGCCCGCCTTACGCGCCACGGCCACCCCCCAGCGCAGGTCGTCGAGGCCCTCCGGCGAGTGGGCATCCGGATTGACAACCAGCCTGACACCCATCTCGAGAGCGCGCCGTGCCCAACGCCACCCGACATCGAGGCGGTACGGGCTGGCGTTGATCTCTACCGCCACGCGGTGTTCCGCGCACGCGGACAGAACTCGTTCGAGATCCACGTCGTAGCCCGGTCGCGCCAGCAGCAGCCGCCCGGTGGGGTGTCCGAGCACCCGACATGCGGGATGTGCGACTGCCCTCACCAGGCGCTGGGTCTGCTCCTCCCGGGTCATCCTGAATCGCGAATGAACTGACGCCACCACGTACTCGAGCCCGGCCTCGCACCCCTCCGGTATATCCAGGGCGCCGTCAGGGAGTATGTCCGCCTCGAGCCCCTTCACCACCCTCGGCATGCCGTCCGCGTTGTTGAGTTCGTCGATGCGCCTCCACTGCCGGCGCAGGCGCTCGGCATCCACGCCGTTGGCGTAACGGGCCGCCGGCGAGTGATCGGCCACACCGAAGAAGGACCAGCCGCGCTCGCGCGCGGCGACGGCCATGGTCTCCGCCGAGGCGGCGCCATCAGAGTCGGTGGTGTGGTTGTGAAGTGCGCCGAGCAGGTCGTCCATCATCACGAGCTCGGGAAGGGAGCCCGTGGCCGCCATCCCCACCTCATCGCCGTCCTCGCGCAGCTCCGGCGGAATCCACCAACATCCGAGGGCTTCATAAAAGGCCATCTCGCCTTCACACCACACCCGGTCATCTCCGAGCCACAACCCGTCCTCGCGCAGGCGGAGCCCCATGGCTTCGGCCCGTACCCCCAAGGCGTGGAGGTGGCCGGCAGACCCCGTCATCCAGATCAGGGCGGCAACAGCCTCAAGTGGTGCTGCTACCCGAACCTGAACTGTGAAGCCGTCGCCGGTTGCGCCCGTCCACAGGCCAGGTCCGGTCCGCTCGACCGTCTCCAGCTCATCGGCGAGAACCCGGCCCACCGCCTCTTCGTCCGACGAGGTCACGACCAGCTCGACCGCCCCCACGGTCTCGCACTGGCGACGGAGCTCCCCGGCCACGTCCACCCGCGCGCCTCCCCCCAGCCGGCTCTTGAGAGTGTTCTGAAGCTCGGCCGCGGATGCCCACGCTTCATTGATCAGGCGTCGTTCGCGCGATCGCTGTGCGAAGCGGATCGCCTCGAGGAGGCGTTCCTGGGTCCTCGCCCCAAAACCAGGGAGCTCGACCAGGCGGTTCTCACGACAGGCGTACTCGAGCTCCCCCACGCCCGCGACCCCGAGATCGTGCCACAACGAGTGCACCTTCTTTGGTCCGAGACCGGCTATCCCCAGCATCTCTCGGACACCGGGCGGGGTTCTGC
>DAOWFV010000262.1 GCA_030637805.1 Acidobacteriota bacterium
GCCATCCCGCCTGGACCCACCCGATCCTCGCCCGGATGGTTCGCCGGACCCGGGCTCCGGTGGTACCGACCTTTGCCGTCCGCGAGGCCCCCGGGCGTTACAGCCTGCGTTACGAGGCGCCGCTACTGGTCGACGACTTGCCCGAGGCCGAGCTCGAGGATGAACCCCTGACAGCGAGGTTTATGGAAATCCTCGAATCCGCGATCCGCGACCGGCCCGAGCAGTGGTTGTGGTACCACGACCGTTGGCGTCACCTACGACTCGGCGAGCAACTCAAAACTCAAAACTAAAAACTCAAAACTACGCGTCGTCGCGTAAGAGTGGATGCGTCAGGCAGTGGGGCCCGCCTCGGGCGCGGGAGATCTCGTGGCTGGAGAGAAGAAGACAGACGCGCCCTTCGTCCAGGTGAACCTCCTCGCGCCCGAGGAGCACGTCCTCGGCGGCCACAACCCGAAATCCCCGGCGCGAGAGCTCGTCAGCGGTGGCCACGTTTCGGTCGTAGATGACGATGACTCCGGGGGCGAGGGCAAAGGCATTCGCGCCGTCGGTCCACTGCTCGCGCAGCTGGGCCACCGGGTCGGCGCCGCCGCACGAGATCGGCTCGAGGTCGAGGCCGCGGTCGGCGAGGGCCTCCAGCAGACAGCCGCGATGGCGCGGCACGAGATCCTTCGAGCGCAGGTCCACCTCGTAGGCGGTCGCGAGCTGCGGGCCGTCCCCGCAGATCACCGGCGGAAAGACCAGCGTCGCATCACGGTCCAAAGGGGTGAAGACAGTGTCGAGGTGCATGTAGGCGCGGCGATGGGGCAGGTGGACCACCTCGAGCCAGCGTGGGCCGTTCTCGAGCCCGGCCAGTCCCCGGGCCAGCGTCTCGACCGCCACCGCGTTGGTTCTTTCCGAGACCCCCACGGTCACGATCTCCGGCGACAGCACGAGCACGTCGCCCCCTTCGAGACGCGGCCGATGGAGGCCGAGGAAGAGCCTCGACTCCTGCTGCGCCATGAGCGGGTCGAGGATCACCGGGATCTTCTTGAACTCGGGGTGGAAGCGGAAGATGCAGCGCGCGAGCACGCCTTCACGCCAGCGCGCGGCGGTCGCCATGGCGCCGAAGATCACCCCGCCGCCGAGCACAACCTGGGGATCGCGTTGAAAGCACCAGTTGGGCAAGGGAGCGAGCTGGAAGAGGTCGGCGACCTCGATGCCGTGGGAATCGGTCGCGGCCAGGAGGCCGCCAACAACCATTGCCACAGTTTCCTCGGCGGTTTCGGGCGGTGGCGCCGAGCGCAGTCCGGGCGGCGCCTCGGGCAGGAGCATCCCCCACAACCAGGCTCGCGCCTCGGAGTCGGCCAGGGCCTCGAGGAGCAGATCGTTCGCCTCGAGCACCTCGATCCCGAGAAGCTGGAGAAGGCGCCGGAAGCGGCGGTGCTCGTCGCGTGCGCGGTCGCCAAAGAGGATGTCGTCAAAGAGCAGCTCCTCCATCATCGGCGGCACCATACGGTCTACCTCGAGGCCGGGCTCGTGAACCAGGACCCTGCGCAGCCGACCAATCTCGGATGTCACGTGAACCATTCGTACTCCTTTTCAATGTGCCATCTTAATTCTTCTTTTTATCGGCGTGCGCCTCGAGGGGCGCACGCCGAAAAAAGAAAAATGGGAGCGCATATCGATCGGTATACTCAACGGGGAGGAACGATGACCTCTCTTGACGGTTTCGACCATCCGCTGGCCGGGCGATATGCGTCCCCGGAGATGCTGCGCTTGTTTTCGCCGGGGCACCGCTACACCACTTGGCGGCGGCTGTGGCTGGCCCTGGCAGAGAGCGAAGAGGAGCTGGGCCTGGAAATTCCGCCCGAGGCTTTGGAGCAGATGCGCGCCAACCTCGAGGTCATGGCCGAGGACCTCGACCGCGTGCGGGTCTACGAGGCAAGCTCGCGCCACGACGTGATGGCCCACCTCCGTGCCTTCGCCGATCATGCGCCGGCAGCCAAACCCTTCATCCACCTGGGTGCGACCTCGGCCTTCGTGGGCGACAACGCAGATCTCCTGATCGCCCGCGACGCCCTCGACCTGGTGATCCGTCGCCTGCTGGCGGTTGTGGCGGCGCTCGCGAGCTTCGCGGAAGAGTGGGCCGAGGAGCCGACCCTGGGCATGACCCACTTCCAGCCGGCCCAACCAACCACGGTCGGCAAGAGAGCTTGCCTGTGGCTCCACGAGCTCCTCCTCGACCTCGATCGCCTGCGCTTCGAGCGTGGGCGCCTTCAGCTGCGCGGCGCAAAGGGCACCACCGGCACCCAGGCCTCCTTTCTCGAGCTCTTCGATGGGGACCACGAAAAAGTGCGGAAGCTCGACGATCTGGTTGCAGCAAGGCTCGGCTTTGACCGTTCCTACCCGGTGACCGGGCAGACCTACTCGCGCAAGATCGACGCCTTTCTCCTCGATGGCCTCTCCGGGGTGGCCCAGTCGGCGGCCAAGATGGCTACGGACATCCGCCTGTTGGCCCGGCTCAAGGAGGTACGGGAGCCGCTGGCAGATGAGCAGGTGGGCTCCTCGGCGATGCCCTACAAGGCCAACCCCATGCGTTCGGAACGCATTACCTCGCTCGCTCGCTGGTTGACAACGCTCGCCGCCAACCCGGCCCAGACCGCCGCTGCCCAGTGGCTGGAGCGCACCCTCGACGACTCCGCCAACCGACGCATGGCCCTGCCCGAAGCCTTTCTCACCGCCGACGCGATCCTGCGTATTCTCCATAACGTCGCTGACGGGCTGGTGGTCTTCCCTGCCATGGTGCGCCGCAACCTCGCCGAGGAGCTGCCCTTCATGGCCTCGGAGGCGATCCTCATGGAGGCGGTCCGGCGCGGGGGCGACCGTCAGGAGGCGCACGAGCGACTGCGTCTCCATGCACGCGCGGCCACCCGCTCGATCCTCGAGGAGGGTGGGAGGAACCCGTTCCTCGAACTGGTCGCAGCCGACCCCGAGGTGCCGCTGGGCGGCGAGGACTTAACCGCCCTTCTCGACCCGGCGCGGTTCGTCGGCCGCGCGCCGCAGCAGGTGCGCGAGTTCCTCGCCGAACACGTAAAACCCCTGCTGGACGAGGCCGGCGACCTGCCGGAGGCGAAGGACCTCGAAGTCTAGTTTTGAGTTCTTAGTTATGAGTTTTGAGTTGTCGCCCACTCGCACGTCAGACCTTGGGGGGGGCGGCCAGGAACTCAATACTCAAAACTCAAAACTCAAAACTCCGGCGGCGGTGCTGGCGCTGGGCTGCTTCGTGTTCTCTGTGGGTTGTGCCCATCGCGGCGTCGCGACGCCATCCCCCCAACCCACCGCGCCAGCACCGACGCCGGTGGAGGAGGGTTGGACCGAGAAGGGCATTGCGTCGTGGTACGGCGAGCCCTATCACGGCCGCCGCACCGCCTCGGGTGAGGTATACGACATGCACACCATGACCGCAGCCCACAAGACTTTGCCATTCGGGTCGATGGTTGCGGTTCATCGCCGTGATACTGGCGCGGATGTGAAGGTTCGCATCAACGACCGCGGCCCCTTCATCGAGGGCCGAATCATCGATCTCTCCTACGCCGCGGCAAAGAAAATCGCGCTCGACCGTGACGGTGTGGCGCCGGTCAAGATCAAGGTGGTCGGCCGCGAGGAAATCCAGCCCGCGCCTCCCCCCGTGACCGCCCCGGGAGAATCCTACGGGTGCTTCTGGGTTCAGGTGGGCGCATTCGGTGACCCTGAAAATGCGCGGCGGGCCGAGAGAGAGCTCGAGAGATCCGGTGAGGAGGCGGTGGTGCTTGAAGGCGTCCCCGGGCTGTGGAGGGTCCGCATTGGTCCGTTCGATAAGGAAAAGGCGGCGGAGAAGGCGCGCAACCGTGTCACCGACGCCTGGCCGGGAGCCCACGTCGTCCCCTGTGGTGGCTGACGCAGAATTAGGAATTAGGAATTCACGGCGCGGAAAGCGACCGGGTAGTTTGGGGCGTATTCCCCGCGTTTGGGCGCGCCGCTTCGGAGGTGCCTGGCATCCCGCCATGACGTTGTCCTCAACGTCATGGCGGCGTGCCTGGCATCCTCTCGGGGAGCACGCTGACCAACGGACCGCCTCGAGGCAGGATGGTGACCCCCGATTGTGAGTCGCGAGTGCGTTACCATCGCCAGGATGTTGAAGACACCCGCGCTCCGTGTCCTGGTCGTCTGCACCACCGTCGTGCTCTCCCTGGCCTTCGCCTGCCAGAGCGGTGGGCCCCCGAAGGTTCGGGCCGAGCGCGTCGTGATGGTCTCCTTCGACGGCGTCGGAGCGGACCTGGCCTGGCGGTGGATCGCCGACGGTACGGCGGCCTCCTTCGACGGGCTGCGGACCATGGCCGAAGACGGTCTGTCGGTAGAACGCCTGCGAATGGTTGACCCGACCCTCACCTCGGTCAACCACGCCGCTCTGGTCACCGGGCGGACCGCAGCGGCCACCGGGATCGTCAGCAACTCCTTCCATCGCTCGGGGACTCCGATCACCGAGCGGGTCTCCGGCTTCACCGCGCCAAATGACGCCGAGACGTTGTGGCTGGCGGCCCGCCGCCAGGGCCTGCGGGTCGGCACCCTGGGGTGGCCCGGCGCCGATGCGCGCGCCCTCGACCGGATGGGAGACTTCGGCGTGGTCTGGCCGGGGCCGC